>JACQEQ010000419.1 GCA_016200445.1 Gammaproteobacteria bacterium
GGTGCCCTATCGATCTTGATCCATCGCCATCCGCCTGCTCGTAATAATTACGAGCCTGATGCGTATAATATTTGACATATAGTTTTCCTAGATCTTCGTCTACTGGCCTCGGATCAAGCCAATGTGTTCCGCATTTTGTATTCAAGCATGTCTTCATTGACCAATAACCTGGAACGCCAAATAATCGGTCATTTAGGTTTTCGTAAACAATTTTCCCTTGCGAACCACAGACGACACAGTGCGGCTGCGGTTGGGTATGTATCAAATCTTGTTGCGTGTTTTCGCTCATCTGCGAAAATTCCTTAGCTTGTTCAGAAACTGTAACCCATAATTTTTTTCGTCATGAGTTAGCAACAATTTCCAACTCACCAACACAAACCCGATAATCATTCCAGCGGTAACATAAAGACTTGTATTAACCGGCACCATGGCGCATGTAATTAATATCGCGCCCAATCCTGCAATCAGCCCTAGAGATCGCCAAATATTTTCTATTGGTATGCCCGCGATTTTACTTGCCACATAAAACAGTGCTAAAGCGTCGGCTGCTACACGAAGCACCCAAACTGCTGCGGCCCCCTCAATTCCAAATTCATCTATCGAGTACCACAACAAAATAAAATAGAATGGCAATTCTATTAGATGCAATTTAGCGGTGATGTCTGGTCTACCCTGCGCCTGAATCAAAGCGAAAGGAATTTGCGCCACACTATTAATTAGAACTCCAATGGCCAAGAACTGCAGAACTACGGTACTGTGATGCGCGAACTCATCTCCGAGCCAGACAGACAAGCCTAATTCAGCGCTCCCTACAAAAATTATCACCGCAGGGAATATAGATAAAAACACGTACTTTACAGCACGTTCAAATAGCAATTGCAACCGTTTCCTGTTATTCACAAAGGCAATCGCAAACGCAGGAAACAACACTCCACATAGCGCATTGGGTACGACAAACAATTTAGTTACGATCTCGTAAGGGGTTGCATAATAGGCAACCGCAGCGACGGATACTATAGCGCCGACCAAAAAACGATCGAAGTAAATCATCATCGGGCCAACTAGATTAGTTACCGTCATCCATCCGCCGAATCCAAACAATTCACGAATATAAATTGAGGAAACCCCCACTTCGTTCCATGCTTCGATGCGACGAGTACAAATAAAATAATATGCTCCAGCACTAACTACCCGCACAATAATCAGCACTACCACCACAACTGTTAAGCTGTTAGTAAAAGGCAGGACCAACACAGGCCCCAAAAAAGTGAATATCCCTGAAAATAGCCTCACACCGTTTACTGCAAAAAATAATTGGTAAGACTCCAACACTGCACGAAACGCTGTAGTCAGAATGACAACAGGAATCGATATCGCCAGGAAATAGAATACTAACCGTGCCTCCCCACGCAGCTCCTGCGGCATGTTTAGAACGGTGTCTACTAGGTAGGGAGTTAATGCTCCGGAAAAAGCTGCGCCGACTACCCCTAAGACGGTCATTAGCACAATCGACGTGCCAATAATCTGTGGAATAGCTGCCGTTTGGCCGGCACCTAACCTCGCGGCAATTAACTTCGTCAGCGCACGACCCAAACCAAAGTCGAAAAGACTGAAGTATCCAACTACCATCCACGCTAAGGTAAGTACGCCAAACCGGTTTGTTCCAAGACTATGGAGTAACGGCGGAATACATAAAACTCCAGCAATAAACGGAAGACCTGTTCCAATCAAATTCCAAATGACATTCTGCGCCAGCAAACTACCGCTTGTGAGAGATTCAGTACCGGGCGCATTTGATCTCATTTCACGGGATGTAGTCGACATCAACCTTACTGCGACAAATCAAAACTGTTAAACATTTTACGCAATGCACAACGCCAAGGATCGGATGCCTTAACACGCTCCCAAGTAGTTAATTTATCTAACACAGAAAATGGAGGACGAATCGCGACCGTCGGGTAACTAAGAGAATTTATTGGAACAATATTGATGTCATTGGTAATCATTCGCTTATCAAGGGCCTCTTCTTTTATTGCCACCGCGAAGTCATACCAACTAGCGACGCCAGCATCGGTCCAATGGTATGTTCCAGTTAACCCGGGTTTTTCAACTATCTTCCAAATCGTTTCCGCAAGACCCCTAGCCCAAGTAGGAGTACCTACTTGGTCACATACCACACGAATCTCATCCCGTTCCTGCATTAAGCGCAACATCGTTTTCACGAAGTTGTGGCCATGCGCGGAATAGACCCACGCAGTGCGCAAAATTAGTGCGCGTCCAGCAGTAATATCGCGCACAGCTAGTTCACCTGCTAACTTGCTAGAACCATATGTATTGATTGGATTCGGCACGTCTTGAGGTAAATACGGGCTGGATTTTTTTCCGTCGAACACAAAATCGGTCGAGATATGGATCAAACGTGAATGCTGATTTACAGCAGCGCGCGCTAAATTCGCAGCGCCATCGCGATTTATCGCAAAAGCGAGCTCTTTTTCACTTTCCGCTTTATCAACCGCAGTGTACGCAGCTGCGTTAATGATGATATCTGGTTGAATCAGAGCAACCAACTGTTCAACTTGTTCCGCGTTGGTGATATCCAAACGCACACGGTCCACCGCCACAACTTCTACACCCTGCGGGGCTGTGCGCTGTAATTCCCAACCGACTTGACCGTTGGCTCCAGTGATGAGAACGCGTGATACGGTCACGGAAAATATGACGCCTGTTGCAGGTCCACGCCCTTTGAGTCTTTCTCAGACAACAACGGAGCCTGACCTTGAGCAATTGGCCAATCAATTCCAAGATCAGGATCGTTCCAGCGAATGCAGCGCTCATGTTCGGGTGCGTAGTAGTCAGTACATTTGTACATGAACTCAGCAGACTCTGAGGTTACGTAAAATCCGTGAGCAAAACCCATCGGCACCCACAACATGCGTTTATTCTCCGCAGATAACACCACACCGAACCATTTGCCGAATGTAGGTGAGCTTTTGCGTATATCCACAACAACGTCGAATACTTCACCCGCAGTCACACGCACGAGCTTGCACTGCGGTTGTTTGATTTGGTAATGCAAGCCGCGCAACGTGCCCTGCACTGATTTGCTGTGATTGTCTTGCACGAACTTCAGATCCAACCCGCATTGCGCAAAAGCGCGCGCGTTCCAGGTCTCCACAAAAAATCCCCGTGCATCACCAAAAACGCGTGGCTCGATGATCACGACTCCGGGCAATTCGGTTTCAATAATGTTCACTAAAACACTTTCTCCGTCAGCAACCGCAATAAATATTGGCCATAACTGTTTTTCTTGAGTGGTTCGGCCAGTGCACGTAGTTCATCTGCTGTGATATATCCCATGCGATAGGCAATTTCTTCCGGGCATGCGATCTTTAAGCCCTGTCGGCGTTCGATTGTTTCAATAAATGTGGATGCTTCGAGTAGCGACTCGTGAGTGCCCGTATCCAACCAAGCCATGCCACGTCCCATGATCTCGACACTGAGACCACCCAAGGCCAAGTACTTTTTATTTACGTCGGTAATTTCCAACTCGCCACGCGGCGAAGGTTTCAGCGATTCCGCAATTTCAACCACGTGGTCGTCATAAAAATACAGGCCTGTGACGGCGTAACGGGACTTCGGTTTGGCAGGCTTCTCCTCCAGACTCACAGCACGGCCAGCCGCATCAAACTCCACCACGCCGTAACGTTCGGGATCCTGCACAGCGTAGGCAAACACCGTCCCACCGGATTTTTGTTGCGCTGCGCGCATCAGTAAACCCGCCAGATCGTGGCCGTAAAATATGTTATCTCCCAGCACCAATGCGCACGACGATGACCCGATAAATTTCTTGCCGATAATAAACGCTTGCGCCAAGCCATCCGGCGACGGTTGCACGGCATACGAGATGGAGAGCCCCCAGCGTGCGCCATCGCCCAACAGACGTTCGAATCGCGGCGTGTCGTCAGGCGTGGAAATGACCAATATCTCGCGTATCCCGGCCAGCATGAGCGTGGACAGCGGATAATAAATCATTGGCTTGTCGTAGACCGGCAACAACTGTTTGGAAACGACTTGCGTTACTGGGTACAACCGTGTGCCCGATCCGCCGGCGAGGATAATTCCCTTCATTGCGCTACCTCAACCACACCCAACCGCTCGCTCGCGCTGAAACGTTGGATCGCGTCAAGCAGTCCCGCGAGGTATGCACGCTGCGCGTCAAGTACGGATTTGTCCATAACTTACACTTCCAAGCGAGCCGCGTCCCCGCTGGCGATGATCTGGAACGGTGTTAGCGCCGCGTTGCGAACGTGCGCAATGATATCGACCGGCAAGCCCAGCCGGGATTCCAATTCCATTTTGATCCGCGCACGTTGGATCAGCGACAACGCGGTGTCAGCCTCGACAAAAATGTCAACATCGCCGCCACTGACCGCGTCATTAAGACGCGAGCCAAACAGATACGCCTCTGCCCCCGGGCCAGCCCAACGAGACACAGCGTCAACGATCAAACGAACTTGATCCTGATTAAGACGCATCGGGTGTCCTTTCCATAATCTTGTTTTTCGAGCTGATAACAGCTCGGGCAAATTCTTCAAAATCAGTCAAGCGCTTTTTGCAATCGAATGGACGATTGCCCAGTTAATAGCATCGTAGTTGTGGACTGCGATGTTGCGGAATCCCACCGCCTTTTTCATACGCAGCGCCAAATCTGCGCCAATTACTCCCGCGCTATTTAACACGTTGAACGTTTGCCCCATCGTGTCCGGCGGCGGATATTCCGTTTCTGAAATGAGGTGTGCGCCGATGTCCACGCAAATCTGCACAGCACGCGTCCGGTTCAATGCCAGAATATCCTGCGCATCAATATCTGCGACCAAAGCATCCACATCCGCCGTGCATTTCACTGCAACGCGGCGCAAGTAGCGCCGCAATGACTCCAGCTTCTCTTCAATTACCGGCCAATTCATGCTTGCCTCCGTTCCTTGAGGATTCTGCTCCGATACGGCATGAAATCAGCTTGATTCAACAGATGTTTATTCAGCACAAAAGCGAAATCTGCGTCAGCGCCCAGTATTTTTTTTCCGCGCGTTACGATTTGCCCCAGCAAGGGTTCGCCCGCCACATAAATATCCACCAGATCGACCGGGCGTCCCAGCGCTTCAGCTAACTCTGCGATCAGTTGGATTTTCTCATGCGTGGCTAGCGGCTGGTCGGCCCCGATGGCCAGATCAAGATCACTGTCCCGGTCGCTTTCACCTTGAGCTAAAGACCCAAACAACACCGCCAGATGGATCGTTGTATGTCTTTCCAGCACCTGTTGGATACGCGCAGGGTCGGTTGCGTTTACCTTCTTGAGCTTATGCATTGGCCACCACACCCAACCGCTCACGCTGATACGACCCATCCTGCACGTGCCGGCACCAATCGCGATTGTCGAGATACCACTGCAGCGTCTTGCGCAAACCGGATGCAAACGTTTCTATCGGCTTCCAACCCAACTCGCGCTGAATTTTTGCAGCATCAATTGCATAACGCTGATCGTGTCCCGGCCGGTCTTGCACGAAATTTATCAGCTTGCTGTGCGGTGCGAATTTTGAGTTCGGCACTAACTCGTCCAACAAGCCGCAAATCGCTCGCACCACATCCAGATTTTTTTGTTCGTTGTGGCCGCCGATGTTGTACACCTCGCCGACGCGCCCTTGCTCCAGCACTAGGCACAACGCGCGCGCATGATCTTCGACATACAACCAGTCGCGCACGTTTTCGCCTTTGCCATACACCGGCAGCGGTTTGCCTTCGAGTGCGTTGAGGATGACGAGCGGAATCAGTTTCTCGGGAAATTGGTAGGGGCCGTAGTTATTCGAGCAGTTGGTGGTGACGACCGGCAAACCGTAGGTGTGGTGCCACGCGCGCACCAGATGATCCGATGACGCCTTGCTGGCTGAATACGGCGAGTTCGGTTCATAGGCGTTATCTTCGGAGAACAACCCAGTCGCGCCGAGGCTGCCGTACACCTCGTCGGTGGAAATATGCTGAAAGCGAAATGCGCTCTTTGCAGCTGCTGGCAGCTCGCTCCAATACGCGCGCGCCGCCTGCAACAACGTGTAAGTGCCGACGATATTGGTTTCGATGAACGCAGCCGGGCCGTCGATGGATCTATCCACATGCGATTCGGCGGCCAAATGCATCACGGCATTCGGGCGATGCGTGCGGAACACGCGCTCAACTTCTTTGGCATCGCAAATATCCACGCGCTCGAAACGATAACGCGGATGCGCGCTCACCGCCGCGAGCGATTCTAGATTTCCGGCATAGGTCAGCTTGTCGACGTTGATGACGGTCGCGCCGGTGTGCAGAATTAAATGGCGAATCACCGCCGAACCAATGAACC
>JACQEQ010000429.1 GCA_016200445.1 Gammaproteobacteria bacterium
CCCCCGTGATTCTTCACAACACCTCTCCCCTTCAGCTTCGTCCGTGTACAGCTTCGTCCGTGTACCGCGCCTGATTTATTCAACGTGGCTGCATCATTTTTTCCACGTTGAACGCTGCGGTGATTATTAGGCGCGTCGTTTCAAGTCAAGCGTCATTGTTTGTGTCTTTATTGTTTGGCGTTTCGCGTCCGGGGTCACGATCATTGCTTCAGAAAAATCTACGCTGCGGCGTAGAGTAGCAAAATTTGCATTGTCAATTTCGAGCTCGATCTCCAGTGCGTGGTCGTCGGTCACGCGCTCGCTTTGCACGTTGCCCAACGCGTACAGCGCGGCCCGCAAGCGGCCGGCACTCAGCGGTAGCCGCAGCACAATGACCTGAGTGCCGCTGCTGAAAAATTCCGCGACCGCCGCGCGCAGCAAGTCCAAACCCGCACCTGTCACTGCCGAGACCCATACGCGCCGGATGCGGCCGTCAACGTCACGTTCGACATGCGGTTGTTGATCAGGCAGCAAGTCGATTTTGTTAAACACTTCGATTTGCCGCACTTGTTGCGCGCCAATTTCATGGAGCACGGCATTCACTTGTTCGATGTTGGCGTGACGTTGGTCGCTGTGTGCATCCACCACATGCAACAACAAACCTGCTTGCGCGGTTTCTTCCAGCGTGGCCTGAAACGCAGTCACTAACGAATGCGGTAAATGCCGGATAAAGCCGACGGTGTCGGCCAGAATCACCGCGCCTGCATCAGGCAATTCCAAGCGCCGCAGGGTCGGATCAAGCGTTGCGAACAATTGGTCGGCCGCATACACCTGCGCTGCGGTAAGTTGATTAAACACACTCGATTTACCCGCATTGGTATAGCCGACCAACGACACGGTGGGAATTGGTACTTTGTTGCGTGAATTGCGATTAAGTCCACGGCGTTTACTCACTTTGCCCAAGCGTTGATTTACTTGCTTGATGCGTTGCCGTAATTGACGCCGGTCTAATTCGATTTGCGTTTCACCCGGCCCGCCGCGCACGCCGATACCGCCGCGCTGCCGTTCCAGATGCGTCCAGCCACCGACCAGACGGGTGGATAGATGTTCCAACTGTGCCAGTTCGACCTGTAAACGGCCTTCATGCGAGCGCGCACGCTGCGCAAAAATGTCAAGAATCAAGCCGGTGCGGTCCAGCACATAGCATTGTAGTTCGCGTTCGATGTTGCGTTCTTGCGAGGGCGACAGCACATGATTAAACAACACCACTTCGGCGTGATGCTCAAGCGCGAGGGCGTGAATTTCCTGCAACTTACCGCTACCGATCAGAAACTTGGGATTGGGTTCACGCAGCGACGCCGTGAGTGTCGTTACGGGTTCAAATTTTGCTGACAAGGCCAGCTCGTTAAATTCTTCGAGCTCTTCGCCCTCCACCCCGCTGACAACCACAACGTGTACCAGTACGGCGCGGCGACCGGTTTGCTTGGGTCGTTCAAGCAATGGAACGTGCCCCCGGCCGCGCGCCGGACTGCTTACGCATTCCCGGCTTCCGGCGGCGTATCAGCTTCATCGTCGCCCGCCAGCTTCACATTCCGCGCAGGAACAATGGTTGAGATCGCGTGCTTGTACACCATTTGATTTACGGTATTACGCAGCAGCACGACGAATTGATCGAACGATTCCACCTGGCCCTGCAACTTGATTCCGTTGACCAGATAAATAGACACCGGCACCCTCTCTTTACGCAGTGCATTTAAAAAAGGGTCTTGTAATGATTGCCCTTTTGACATGGGTAGTCTCCTATCGTTATTTAAGCTATTTATTTAGTTTTAGCGCGACGGAATTGTCACGCATGTAAACATCCTTGTCGCGGCTACCGCTCTGGGATTCTGCTTTGATCCCAACCTGTTTTAGTGTAGCACAACGTTTCCACCGACTCAGACGTCACTGCCTGCAGATTGGTTCCGCGCGCGACGAAATATGTTAACGAGAACCGCCACTCTCTGCTCAATGCTACATCGACCATTCTCCGAGCAGATTAGCAATATTTAATACCACCGCATGTGCGCAATGCTTCTGTCATACGTAACAGGTCAAGTATTTACATATGCACGCCGATATTCGTATCCACATATCACCAATTAACTCGCAATGAATTTCATTGCAGCCGGGGAAGTTGCACGGAGAATTTATGAACTATCGATGCCTGGTGTTGATGGTTTTGTGCACCTTATCCAGCGTGCCGGCACACGCCGCATGGCTGCTAACCTCGCCGCCACGCGAGAAACCAGAAGAAGCTCAAGAGATGTATGGAAAGCTCGCCGATTTTCTGTCTGCGCAGATTGGTGAAAAAATAATCTACGAACGTCCTCAGGGCTGGATTGAATATGTAAACAACATGCGAGCTGGCAAGTACGATATCGTTTTAGATGGACCACATTTCGCCGCGTGGCGCATCAAGCATCTAAATCATGCCCCGTTGGTCAAGCTGCCGGGAACGCTCACGTTTGTGGTTGTCGGAAAACGCAGCGACGCGAAGCTCAACAAGCTCAGCGACCTGATTACCGGCGGCTGGTGCGGATTGCCCTCGCCGAATCTGGCCACCATGGCGGTGATGTCGCAGTTCAACAATCCCGTCAAACAGCCTGACTTTATTGAAATTCAAGACATCGTCAATATCATTCCTGCCCTCAAAGCCGGGCGTTGCCGCGCCGCCGGGTTACTGGACAAGTTTTATAAAAAAACCAGCGACGAAGACAAGAAAGATTTGAAAGTGATCTACACCAGCCCGACCTACCCCGATCAAACCATTACCGTGAGCCCGCGCATTTCCGCAGCCGCGCGCGAAAAAATCATCGCGGCATTGACTGTCGAAACCGGCGTACCGGCGGCGAAGGGCATATTCGAAAAGTTCGCAAAAAATACCACGCACTTTGTCCCTGCGCCATTACTGGAATTTGAAGGTCTAGAAGACTTGCTGGAAGGCGTTATCTGGGGCTGGTAACAATCAAGGAACGTAAGGAACGTCCGGACATGATAATTACCCGATGAAGCTCGATCACCCCAAATGGTCGATACGTGCCGGGCTCACGCTGGGCTTTACGATTGTTCTGGCGTTGATGGTAACCCTCATGGCGATTGCCGTGGTCTGGATGACGCGTATTGATCGTGAGCTGGACGTCATCGTCAACAGCAATCTCGCCAAAACAGAATTAGCCCATACGATGGAAACTGCGTTGCGGGAACGTGCCATCGCCATGCATACCATCGCGGTAATGCAAGATCCATTCGAGAAAGATGCCTATGCGCAGCGCTTTGATACGTTGGGCAGTCTGTTTACTACGGCGCGCGCGCAATTGGAGGCGCTGCCACTGTCAGATGCCGAATTGAACCTGCTCAAAAAGATAAAAACCCTCACGTCGACAACAATGCCGTACGCGCGTGCCGCAGTTGAAACCGCCATGACGGCTCGAAGCCGAGAAGATACCCTGGCGGCTCTCGACGAAATTCGAATCAATGCGGTACCGCGCCAGAGTTTGATCGCGGAGGAACTGACGGCGTTGATTACTCTGCAGAAGGACGCCACGGAACGTACCGCGCACGACGCAAAAACGGACTACCACAACGCCATTGTATTAATGATCACAATCGGAACCCTTGCCATCGGCCTGGGTCTGTTGGTCGCGATTTTCGTCATTCGCAATGCGACGCGCCAGGCTACAAAACTCCAACATCAAGCGATGTTCGACGGCTTAACCAACCTGCCAAACCGCGTGCTCTTCCATGACCGCTTGCAGCAGGCGGTCTTGTCCAGCCGGCGCGACAAGCGCATGTTTGCGTTGCTCTCGCTGGACTTGAACCGGTTTAAAGAAGTTAACGATACCTTGGGGCATCATCAAGGCGACAAATTGCTGAACAAGGTCGCGCAACGCTTGCTGAGTCACGCGCGCGAATCGGACACCATCGCGCGTTTAGGCGGCGACGAATTTTCCCTGCTTCTACCGTCTACTGATATCTCCGGTGGCGCCGTGTTTGCGCAAAAACTACTGAAACTAATGACTGAAGAATTCAATCTCGACGGCAAACAAGTGTCGGTGGGTGCGAGCATCGGCATCGCGATTTTTCCCGAACACGGCCAGGATCCAGAAGTACTGATGCAACATGCAGACGCCGCGATGTACATCGCCAAACGCGCCAACACCGGCTTCGAGTTTTACGATGAAGCGATCGGCAACAATACGCTCAGCAACATCGCCTTGAAGAATGATTTGCGGCACGCCATCGAACGCAACCAATTGCGGCTGTATTATCAGCCCAAGATTGGTCACGACCTCGGCAAGGTCACCGGGCTGGAAGCGCTGGTGCGCTGGCAACACCCGGAACATGGCTTGGTTCCTCCGGACCGCTTTATCGCGCTGGCCGAGAGCACCGGCTTTATTCAACCGCTCACCGCCTGGGTGGTGGAAGAAGCAGTGCGGCAGTGCGCGCTGCTGCACCGATCTGGTATGTACTTGAGCATGGCTGTGAATATTTCCGCCATCAATCTCAAAGACGCCGAGCTGCCGAAAAAAATATCTGCGGTGTTAAGCACGCACCAGCTGCACCCGAAATGGCTCGAAATCGAAGTCACCGAAAGCGCGGTCATGGACGACACGCTCTGCACCCTGCGCGTTCTTGAGGAGCTCGACGTTCTGGGAACCCGACTGTCGATCGATGACTACGGCACCGGCTATTCCTCGCTGGCGAACATCAAGAAACTTCCGCTCAACGACATTAAAATCGACAAATCGTTTGTCATGGGTATGAGTGATAACCACGCCGACGAAACCATCGTGCGTTCAACGATAGAAATGGGCCATGGCCTCGGCTTACGGGTGGTCGCCGAAGGCGTCGAGGATCAAGCCACGGGGAATCGACTCACCGAACTCGGCTGCGATTCCGCGCAAGGGTATTTTATGAGCCGCCCGCTGCCGCCCGAACATCTGTTGAAATGGCTGCATGAGTCGCCGTGGGGGTTGGCTGCCGATGCTGCTACGTTAGCGGAGCCATCTACCCCCCCAACCGCCGAGTAGTAAAGCAGCCGTATGGCTCGACGTATTTGCATCACACGCACCCTAGTTTTTCACAAAAATACCCGCTTATTGCGATTTCAACACCTGACCGGTAAGGATCAAATACCTGCGCATCCTGCTCGGCGCGTAACCAAGTCAATTGCCGTTTCGCCAGTTGGCGTGTGGCAATGACGGCGCGTTCAATCATTGCGTCTTGGTCACCGTGCCCATCGAGATATTCCCACGCCTGGCGGTAGCCGACCGCGCGCATCGACGGCAGCTCGAGATGCAGGTTGCCGCGCGCGCGCAGGGTACGCACTTCATCTATAAATCCATTGCGCATCATGCGCTCAAAACGTTGCACGACGCGGCGGTGGATTTCCGTACGGTCGTGCGGGATCAGGGCGGTCTTGACAATACAGTAGGGGAAGTCGCTCATCGCCTCGGGAAAGTGTTCCGTCAAGCTACGGCCTGTGAGCTCATAGACTTCCAGCGCGCGCTGAATGCGTTGCGGATCGTTGGGATGAATGCGTTGCGCGGACTGCGGATCGATACGCGCAAGTTCAGCATGTAATACCTTCCAGCCTTCCACTTGCGCGCGTTGCTCGATACGAGAGCGCACTTGAGTATCCGCCGCTGGCAGGTTAGACAGGCCCTGCTGCAAAGCGCGGAAATAAAGCATAGTGCCGCCGACCAACAAGGGGATGCGCCCGCGTGCGGTGATGTCAACCATCACCCGCAACGCGTCGGTACGAAAGCGGCCGGCGGAGTACGCGTCGGACGGGTCGCAGATATCGATGAGGTGATGCGGAACGGCAGCCAGGATTTCGCGGCTTGGTTTAGCTGTACCGATGTCCATACCGCGATACACCAGCGCCGAATCGACGCTGATAATTTCAAACGGGAAGCGGCGCACCAAGGCCAGCGCCAGATCGGTTTTGCCGGTTGCGGTCGGTCCCATCAAGAACACCGCTGGCGGCGGCGAAACTGACGCAGTTATATGCACAAAATTAATCTACAGTTTTCGTTCGAGAATGAGCGCGTTTTCGCGGCCTTTATGGTCGGGGTAGTAGTCTTTGCGGATGCCGACGTCTTGAAAACCCAGCGCATGATATAGCTTAATGGCTTTTTTATTAGACGGACGCACTTCCAAAAATACCGCCGCCGCTTGATGCCGTCCGGCCAGCTCCAGCAGATGCAGTAATAATTGGCTGCCGATGCCGCGTCCTTGCTGTTCGGGCGCCACGCAAATATTTAAGATGTGCGCCTCGGCGGCGCCGATGGACATGACTGCGTATGCGACGATCTCACTGCCTTGTTCGAGCACCCAGCAGCAATAGCCAACGTGCACACAGTCGCGAAAAATTCCCTCTGACCATGGAAATGGATAAACCCGTCGTTCGATGTCCATGATCGCCGCGACGTCTCCCAGTTGCATGGGCCGCAAGGCGTCGGACATTGACATGGCGTTAACGCTCATCAAATATCATCCACTGAAGATTAAGTTTCCGCCTGTATTCCGGATAATATACCTCGCGCGAAACACAAATCTTCCCAGGCTTTACGTTTCTCCGCC
>JACQEQ010000430.1 GCA_016200445.1 Gammaproteobacteria bacterium
GACCTGCGGACCGACAAACTCCACCCGCCGCACTTCCAGCGCCGCATCTTGCTGGCGTAACGCGCCGATCACGGTATCACTCAGCTTCGAGGCGGATGCATCGTGCTTGACCGGTAACCTGATGATCACATCGAGCGCGGTGCCGAAGTTCTGCACAGTTGCGTCTTTGAGCTCTAAGCCTTCCAAGATGGTGCGGATTTTACCCAGGTCAGCCGGTTGCTTGTAGCTGAGCTCAAGTAGCGTGCCGCCAGTGAAGTCGATCCCAAAATTCAAGCCGCGAATCGCCAGGAACAACACCGCCAGCAGGAACGTGACAGCGGAGATCGTCGTCGTCAACCGTCCATAACTCATGAACGGGATGTCGCCTTTAATTTTAAATAACTCCATAACTCACTCCTGTTAAATAGTGCATTGGGCGCGGAGCTTTACATGCAACCGCGCATCACCTTAGCCAATGGCGAGCTTCGATACTTTGCGTCCGCCGTAAATCAAATTAATCAGCGCGCGTGACACCAGCACAGCGCTGAACATGGACGTGATGATGCCGATGCACAACACCACCGCGAAGCCGCGTATCGGACCTGAGCCCAGCAGGAACAGCGCGATGCCCGCAATCAAGATCGTGATGTTGGAGTCGAAAATCGTCGCCCAGGCGCGCTCATACCCGGCGTGGATCGAAGCCTGCGGCGTATTGCCGTTGCGTAATTCTTCGCGGATGCGTTCGAAAATCAGCACGTTGGAATCGATGGCCATACCGACGGTCAGCGCGATCCCCGCCATCCCCGGCAAGGTCAACGTGGCCTGCATCAGCGACAGCACCGCAATCAGCAACATCAGGTTGATGCTCAGTGCAAGCACCGAAACAAAGCCGAAGGCGAGATAATAAATGGTCATGAAAATTGCGATCGCGCAGAATCCGTACAAGGTCGAATTGAACCCCTTGCTGATATTCTCTGCACCCAAACTCGGACCGACGGTGCGCTCCTCGACAATTTGGATCGGTGCCGCCAGCGCACCCGCGCGCAGCAGCAAAGCGAGCGTGTGCGCTTCGGTGGTGCTATCAAGGCCGGTGGTTTGAAAACGCTTGCTGAACGAATCGCGAATCGTTGCGGTATTGATGACTTCTTCAATCCGCTTGGTGGTTTTGACCGCTTGGCCGTCGACCATTTTGGTTTCCGGCACATTTTCAATGTAAACCACTGCCATTGGCTTACCGATATTTTCCTTGGTGGTCTCGCCCATTTTGCGCGCGCCCTTACTGTCCAAGGTCACGTACACCGCCGGTTGACCGTTTTGCTGATCGACCCCCGACGACGCATCGGTGATTTGATCGCCGGTCACAATCACACCACGCTTCAACAACACCGGCGTGCCTTTACGCTCACGGTAGAGCTGCGACCCTGCCGGTACGCGCCCTTCCACAGCAGCTTGCACATCGTGCTCGGTGTCGACTAGGCGATATTCCAAGGTTGCCGTCGCACCCAGAAGTTCTTTGGCGTGCGCGGTGTCTTGCACACCGGGCAACTGCACCACGATGCGATCTTGACCCTGTTGCTGAATGACGGGCTCGGCGACACCCAGCCCATTGACGCGATTACGCAACGTCACGATGTTCTGTTTGATCGCGAAACTGCGCACTTCCCGCTCTTCGGCTTCGCTCAAACGTGCGATCAACATCGCCTTGCCGCCGCTGTCGTCTTCGGATAATTCCAGGCGGTTATATTCTTTGGCGATCACCGAGCGCGCCGCGCTGCGTTCTTCCGAGGTGCCCAAGGTAATTTCAACCGTGCCACGCTGCCCCGGAATATACGGACGGCGCTCGACGCTGACGTAACGCACTTTCTTTTCGCGCAGCAACGAGCGCACATCGCCGGTGTAGCGTTCCACAGCTTGACTGATGGCGGCCTTCATGTCGACTTCCATCAAAAAGTGCACGCCGCCACGCAAATCCAGGCCCAGATACATCGGCATGGCGCTCACTGCCGTCATCCAAGCGGGCGTCGACGGAGCGAGATTCAATGCCACAGAAAACGCGCGCTTCTCGCTGTCTTTGAACAACTCTTCGTCGATATGCGTCTTGGCCTTGATCTGATCGTCGGTGTTATTAAAACGCGCCAGTAATTTTCCATCCGCAATCACGATGGATTTATAGGGAATCGAATGCCGTTGCAGCAGCGCTTCCAGATCGCCCAGTACCGGCAAACCGACCTTGTCGGTGCGCGTCGAGGTGATTTGAATGGCGGGATCTTCACCAAACAAATTCGGCGCCGAGTAAAACGCACCTGCCAACACGATCAGTGCGATGAATAAATACTTCCACAATGGATATTGGTTTTGCATGCAGCGTCACCCGGAATACGGAAATGCGTGTTAGGAAGCAGCTTTGATGGTGCCCTTGGGTACCAAGGCCGTGACGGCATGGCGCTGCACTTTGACGCGCACATTATCGGCAATTTCAACGGTGATAAAACCTTCATCCAGATCCGCCACGCGGCCAAGTAACCCGCCGCTGGTGACCACTTCATCGCCTTTAGCCAGCGACTCGATCATTTTCTTGTGTTCTTTGGCGCGTTTGACTTGCGGCCGCACCATCAAGAAATAAAACAACGCGAAGATACCGCCCAAAAACGCTAACTGCGTCAGCATGTCACCACTCTGCGGCGCGGCTGCGCCCTCGGCAAATGCATCGGAAATGAAAAAGCTCATGAGGGTTCCTTTATGAATTGGGTATCCAAACTACAACCACGGGCCATTGAGGCGCGCCATTATTACACAGGCGGGCCAATTTGCGAGCGCATAGCGTAAAACTGGTTCACGAATTCGTCTAGCGCGCCCGCCGCAATCGCCGCGCGCAGGCCGCGCATCACGTCCTGGTAGTAGTACAAGTTGTGGATGGTGTTGAGGCGCGCGCCGAGAATTTCGTGCGCCTTGTCGAGATAACGCAAATACGCGCGGCTGTAAAAGCGGCAGGTGTAGCAACCGCAC
>JACQEQ010000065.1 GCA_016200445.1 Gammaproteobacteria bacterium
AGCAGCATCGACGCCCAGTCCTGCGCCTCGGTGCCGCCGGAGCCGGACTGAATGTCAAGAAACGCACTGTTGGGGTCCATCTTGCCGGAAAACATGCGGCGGAATTCCATCGCCGCGAGCTCTTTTTCGTAGCTCTCTAGATCTGTGGCAACCGCATCGGCGGTGGCCGCATCCTGCTCGTCGGCCGCGAGTTGCAGCAAGTCGCGCGCGTCGGTCAGGCCATCGGCGAGGGTCGCAAAGGTATTGACGATTTGTTCGAGCTGCGCGCGTTCGCGGCCTAATTCCTGGGCGCGCTCGGGTTTGTTCCAGATCGCCGGGTCTTCGAGCTCACGGCGAACTTCGGTTAAGCGCTCCGCTTTAACATCAAAGTCAAAGATACCCCCGAAGCGTGTCCGCGCGGGACTGCATGTCTTTGATGCGCAAAATCAGGGGATTGAGTTCCAACATGTTGCGGCCGCCACTTGAATTTGAGCGCGCCATCATACAACACGGCCAGCACAGGTGAAATCGACACAGATAAATGACGAACTTCAAGTTACCGTTATGCCCGCCTTTGCGGGCATAACGGTCAAATGGAAACCAGTAGTTTTCAGCGCCCCCTCGGGTGATTCAGACTCGGGTGATTCAGGTTCTGGATCTCCGCCAACCCCACCGACCATCCCCACATTTCCTCAAGAATGCTTTCCATACCCACGTACTCTTGCACATTCGCGGGCTCGAAACGTTTGGCCTGCTTGGCATACACCTTGAGCAGTTCCTGGGTCTCGGAGATGCCGCTTTGACGAGTCAACAGTGCAGAAATCGCGGCGCGTTGATCGCTGGTTACGCGTTTACTGGTCGTGACAGTTTGGTTTGGATAACGCGCGCTGGTAAATAGCACATTGAGTTGCGCCTTTTCCGCTGCGGGAAGATTACCCAAATACTGGGCGTTTAAAACCACCGCCCGGCATTTTCCAGCCTTGAGCAGGCTGTAACCTGCTTCGAAACTCGGCACTTCGTAAATGTCCGGCTGGATGATCGGGTTAGTGAAATACTCCATCACTGCGATCGTAGCCAGATTGGGCGACGGCATACCGCAGACGGGCGTTCCGGTATTGATCAAATCGTTCGCGCGCGTTATCTCTTTGTCGGAGTAACGTGTGGCTACCAAAAAGAAAAGATCGCCCGGGAGCTTGGCTACCGGCACATGCTCCAAATGTTTGATCCGCCAGGCCGCCAAATGCGGACCATCGAACACAATGTCGTACGCATTTTGACGCATTTTCAGCGTGTACTCGCCCCAGTCGTGCGGGTGTTCGTACACCACGGTCTGCCCGAGTTTCTGCGACAACATATGCGCCAACGGGCCGTACAGCTCTTCACCACGTTCCATCGATTCGCGCGGCGGCGCCGTCAATACTAGGGTTGCCTGCGCAGGTACAAAAAAAATAAGCCCGAAAACAGCCAGAACAACGACTTTTGTATTCATAGTCTTCGCACCTTCCTTGGATAGTGTTATGAGCTGATTAGAATCCCGCCTTGGGGATCCTTCCCGAACAACGTTAGCGATGCCGGATGCGGTAATGTTCCAGACAAAAGCTGGATTACCTGAAACCTGGCCCCCTACTGAGCGCGCATCTTACACCACCCCGTGGCGCACAGGTCTGTGCGTTATTGCACATAATTTCCCTGGGCTAATCCCTTGAAGCCGTGCGCAAGCCCTACCTGAGGCCGTTGTAGATACGCGGCGCCGCTGTTAGATCGGCAAGTAATTCAACGCTATAATTGACGCCTGCGAACACATACGATTAACTTCGATTTAATTCCCGGGGAACCAGAAAGACGGATGGACGTTCGCATTGCATCAAAGTTATTGCACGATAGCCTGAAGGCATTTGTCGCCCTGCTGGGGCGCGCTGCAAGCACGTCAAGCGTGCTCGAATACCCCGGCATTGTCGCCAGCCTGGTACCCGACACTCCGGAACGTTCGATTTTCAACTCGGTGGTGTACGACCGGCTCGAACAGCTCGACAAGGTGTATTTCGATCTCGACCGGCATTATGTGCGCGCTGGTGTACGCGCATGGACGGTGTGGCTGATGCCCGGCGCCGAAGACGCCGCCAATTTGCTTTCGCAGCATGGCCATCGATTCGACGGCGCCCCCGTCGCCATGGCGCGCGATCTTGACACTTTTAGTTTCGATGTCCCGGCGCACTTCGATTGGGCGCCGACCAAGAATCTCGGCACGGTTGCCACCTTGAACGAAGAGGCTTATGGATTGCGCGGCTCATCGTTTCGCGCCGCGTTACGCCGAGTCGACGATCCCGATGCGCGCTTTTATATCGCGCGCGTCGCCGGCGAGCCGATGTCGTGCGTGATGCTGCTGGAAAAAAACGCCAATTGCGGCGTGTATTGCGTCGCCACCTTGCCCAGCGCACAAGCGCAGGGCCTGAGCTCTACATTAATATCCATCGCACTGAACGAAGCCCGCCAACGCGGCTGCACCACCGCGACCGTGCAAGCGATGCCCATGGGTTACAGCGTATTTCATAAACTCGGGTTTCAAGACTTGGGCAAAATGGCGCTGTGGGAATTGCGGCGGTAGGCCGGGGTTAGCACAGCGTAGCCCGGCCTACACATTCCAGACAAACACCGCTTCCACGCAGTTACCGTTGCCGGAGTACTCGATGGATTCGCACAGCGTGCGTAACAAGTGCATGCCGCGTCCGCTGGTAACGGCATTCGCACCTGAGCCGCGTGGCGCCGTTTTGTAGTCAAAACCCGGACCGCTGTCGCTGATGCGCAGAGTAAGCCGCCCGCCGCGCGGTTGTGGCGCATGCAGTAACTCGATACGCAGCGAGCCGCCGTCCAACTGCGCCAAGCGCGTGCTGCGTTCGGTGTAATAATTGGCAAAACCCGCGGGTGTCGACTTTAATGCCGAATCGAGCCGCAAAATACCGTGATCCACGGCGTTGGTAATCAATTCAGCCAAAATCGTATACAAAATCTCTTTGTGCCGCTCCAAGCCTTGAATTTCCGACAGCACGCGCATCAGCAGCGGCACCGGATCGACCTGACGCAAGGTATGCGCACTCAGTTCAAAATTCACCTGCCAAGCCGTCGAGTTGCGCTGGTGCTGTACCGGAGCGATCACATTATCAATGCTGGCCAACGCCTCGTTCACCACGATTTCAACTAAAGTTAAATCGTCTTGCGGACCGTCACCGTGGATTTCATGCAGCGAACCTACGATCCAGTCGAATAGCTGGTCCGCGCCGACATGAGGTCCGAAGCATTCCAAATAGCCTTCTTTAGTAAATCGCCCGCCGGTAGCTATCGGTGCATCGATCAGTCCGTCGGAACAGGCGTAGATGCGTTCACCATACTCAACCGCAAACACATCCACCGCACGATCAAACATTGCTTCTTCCATTACCCCCAGCGGTAGGTGTTGCGAACGCACGCGTTGCCGGATGCGATTATTGACATCAATGATCAATACTTCAGGCATGCCGCCGTTCCACGCTACAAATTTTTTTTCCAGCGCGTCGACCGAAAGCAAGGTGGCCGCAAAAAATATATTGGCTGGCATGATTTGTTTAATCTTACGGTTAATCGCAGCGGCGATATCGCCGATGGAAAACCCTTCCGATGTCATTGCATAAAAAATGTCAGATACCGGCACCGTACCGACTGCGGCTGACAACCCATGTCCGGTAAAATCGCCTACCAATACGTGCAATTCGCCGGTCGAACGGCGTGCGCTCAACACCAAATCACCGTTAAAAACCGAGGTCGGCGACAGTAATACACGAATTCCGGGAATGTCCGTACCGCCTGCATTAACCACGTTTTTAAAAATACGTTCCGCGATCTGTTGTTCTTCGATTAGAAGTTGCTGGTGTTGATTCAACTGCTGGTTTTGGTGTAGCACCGTGTCGTGCAAATCGCTAATACGCAGCATCGCGCGAATTTTCGATTTGAGAATCACATGGTTGTAAGGCTTGGTAAGAAAGTCATCGCCGCCGGCATCGACGCAACGCGCCAGTTGTTCATCATCTTGCATCGCGGTCAAAAAAATAACCGGCGTGAAGTGCACGGAAGCGCTGTGCTTAATACGCCGCGTCGCTTCATAGCCGTCCATCACCGGCATCATCACATCCATTAAAATCAACGCAAACCGCTGGCACGCACAGGCCTCGAGCGCTTGAGCACCGTTTTCCGCCATGGTCACAGCCAGGCCTTCGCGCTCCAACAGATTGCGCAAGATCAACCGGTTGGTTTGATCGTCGTCGACAACCAACACATTCTTCAACATACCGGCCCTACTCGATGACGAACATTTTTTCAAAATTCGCCACGTTTAAAATATTGCGGATTTCCGTGCGCGCATTGACGATACGAATTTTGGCTTTGTCGCCGCCGGCGTATTCGCGCAGCAGCAACAACATGCCCAGCGCCGAGCTGTCCATATATTCGGTGCCGCGTAAATCGACCAGATAGTGCGCGGCGGGGCTTTTGCCTTGGTAGGCATCGCGAAACTCGCGGTGCGAATTAAAATCAAAACGGCCGTTGGGTGATATTTTCAGCGTCGCACCGTTGTCGAGTGACTGTACTTGTACTGGCATGATGATTCTCCTCGCTGCTGTTTTACTCCCGACCTCATTTTCGAGGTCGCTCACGCGCTTCGCGACACTCGTGTGCAACTGAAGTGCGCCCCGAAGAGGCGGGGTGGTTGCCAAAGGTTCACTTAACGCAAAGCAACCACCCCGTCCGCTGCGCGTCCACCCCTCCTCGAAAATGAGGAGGGGAGAAAAATGTACTACCCCGCCAGCTTCAACAGCTGGGCGGCGATCCGATCCAGCGGCAGCACGTCGTCAACGCCGCCATGCTTTACGGCTTCGCCGGGCATCCCCCAGACGACGCTGGTTTTTTCATCTTGCACTACGGTTTTGGCACCCGCGTCTTTCATTTCTTTCATGCCGCGCGCACCGTCGTCGCCCATGCCGGTGAGTATCACGCCGATGGCATTGAGCCCGACGCTCTGCGCGACCGAGCGGAATAAAACGTCAACACTGGGCCGATGCCGATTGACCGGCGGCCCGTCGCTCAAACGGCAGATATAGCGTGCCCCGCTGCGCTCCACATACAAATGACGCCCGCCCGGTGCGATATAGGCATGACCTGGCACGATTTGCTGGCCGTCTTGCGCCTCGCACACCGTCATCGCCGACGACGCATCCATACGCTTGGCAAACGGTTTGCTGAACGCCTCCGGAATATGCTGCGTGATCACCATGCCGGGCGCCGTCGCAGGCATACGTATCAACACTTCTTTTATCGCCTCGGTGCCGCCGGTCGACGCACCCAGCGCAATAATTTTTTCAGTGGTTTTGATCCGCAGCGGCGCGTTCTTTTTTTCCAGCACCGCGTCAGCCGACAGCTTGGGCGCAACCTCGCCCGAGAGCGGTGTGTCTTTGTACGACTGCACGCGCGCGCCGGCGGCCATTTTTACTTTACCGATGATCTCCTCCGCATAGTCTTGCAGCGAATGACTGACATCGATTTTGGGTTTGGTGACGAAGTCCACGGCACCGACCGCCAGCGCTTCAAAGGTCACGTCCGCACCCGCCTCGGTCAAAGTCGACACCATCACCACCGGCATCGGATGCAAGCGCATCAGGTTTTTTAAAAATGTCACGCCGTCCATTTTCGGCATTTCGACATCGAGCGTCAGCACGTCGGGTTTTAACTGTTTAATTTTGTCGCGCGCGATCAGCGGATCGGCAGCAGAGCCAACCACTTCCAGCTCTGGATCGCTATTTAGAATATCGGTGAGCAACTGCCGTATCAGCGCAGAGTCATCGATAACCAATACGCGAATTTTTTTCAGCGTCATACCAAGTCTCATCTCAAAGTTATTTTCCACACCTATCGTGCCGCCCAGGGCGCGATAATTAATCCGCTAAAACAGTTCAATGTCGCCGCCGACCGGTTCTTGTGCCAGGGCTTTACTGTATTGCTGCTCGCGCTCGACCACGGTGTTGTTATGCAAGGTACGTAATTTTTTTACGCGCACCCGGCCTTCGGCAGGCAGATACAACACCTTGCGCGGATAAATGTCGCCGACATCTTCGCCGATCAATTTCAGACCTTCCGTCTTAATGTAAGCACGCACAAAATCGATGTTCAGGCGCCCGATGTTGGTCATGTTTTCCAGAATGCGCCCGCCGCCGACGATTTTTATTTCCAGGTTCTCGCGGCGTCCGCCGCATTTCAAAATATCGTTGATCAATGCTTCCATGGCAAAATTTCCGTAGCGATTGGCAACACTCGGCTCCATTCCCTTTGCCAGCTCCACTTCGTCGCGGCTGGCCGGCAACATAAAATGATTCATGCCGCCCACGCCCAGCTTGGAATCGCGCACGCACGCCGATACGCACGAACCCAACACCGTAACCACCGCTTCGCCGCGCAGCGTCACGTAATATTGTCCGGGCAATATTTTTGCCGCGTAGGTTTCATGCACTTTGTCCCAATAGCGGTTGATGTGCGCAAGATGCGGTAATGCCATGGGCGGGCCGCTGTCTTGACCGCACGGCAATGGATTCAACAGTGTCATCAACACCTGCCCTTAATTCTTTTTGCGATACACCGTATGGCCCTGCAACTCGAAGCGTTCGGTCACCTTGTACAAGGTTTCGGAATGGCCAACGAACAGGTAGCCTTCGGGAGCCATTAAATCGGCAAAACGGTCGAACAAACGCCGCTGCGTATCTTTGTCGAAATAAATGACAACATTGCGGCAAAAAATCACATCGAACGGGCCGCGCATCGGCCAGCTCTCCATCAAGTTGAGCTGATTGAATTGAATGATGTCTTGCAATTCGTTACTTACCCGCACTTGCCCCGCATTGGCGCCGCTGCCGCGCCGCATCCAACGTTGCAAGCGCGCTTGCGGAATTTGCTGCACGCGCTCTGCGTCGTAGATCCCGTCGCGCGCTTTTTGCAATACATTGGTGTCCAAATCGGTGGCCAGGATTTTTACATCCCAGCCTGAACTCTCAGGCACGGATTCTTTCACCGTCATTGCGATGGAATACGGCTCCTCGCCGGTGGAGCACCCGGCCGACCAGATACGAATGCGGCGTTTACCGTGACCTGCCATCAACTCCGGCAACACCAGATTACGCAGAGTCTCAAAATGATGATTTTCACGAAAGAACGACGTATTGAGATTCAGGCGGCGTAAACGGCGTGCGAGCCGGCTGTAGACGAGGTTGCGTTTTGCGTCCGACAGTGCGATGCCCGCGTAGCGATACACGAGCTCGCGAATATGCGCAAAATCCGCGTCGGTGAATTCGAATTCGTGGTCGCGGTCTGCTTCTGCCTCGCTTTCAAGTTTTAGGGTGGCGGAGGTTTTCATTGCGGTCGCTCTTGACTCGTGTGCCCACGCTAGAATTTAAACAAATGCAAAATACAGGCTCCTCAACCCTCCCCTCCTTATTTTCAAGGAGGGGTGGACGCGTAGCGGACGGGGTGGTTGTTGAATATTCCTTCTACGCCCACCGCAACCACCCCACCCCTACGGGGCACCCCTCCTCGAAAATGAGGAGGGGAGTTATCGGCGGCAACATTAAAACTCATCCCATTCCTCAGACTTCGCTGCGCCTTTGGCTGGCGCACTGCTCTTTGCCGCCGCAGGCCGCGCGGCTTCGCGTGCCGGTGCTTGACTTGAGCGTACTGGAGTTTTACCCGCCGGTGCGCGAGCGGGTTTTGCCGCTGCTGTTGCTTTCGCTGCAACCGTACGTTTTGCCACCGGCGCAGCCGTTTGTTCCGCTTCGCCGACATCAAAGAACTCCATTAAAGTCACCAGTTCCTTGGCTTGTTCGTCGACCGATTCGCTGGCAGCGGCAGCTTGCTCGACCAACGCGGCGTTTTGCTGGGTGACTTCGTCCATTTGCATAATGGCTTTGTTCACCTGCTCGATGCCGGAAGATTGTTCCTGGCTGGCAGCGGCGATTTCGGCAATGATGTCGCTGACTTTTTTCACCGCGCCGACGATTTCGGTCAAGGTCTTACCCGAGTCGTTGACCAGGCGCGAACCTTGGTCCACCTTCTCCACGCTATCTTTGATCAGCGCCTTGATTTCTTTCGCTGCGGCGGCGCTGCGTTGTGCCAGGTTGCGCACTTCGGTGGC
>JACQEQ010000066.1 GCA_016200445.1 Gammaproteobacteria bacterium
GGCATGCGCGGCGACAAGCAAGACAACATGGTGGAATCCGAAGATTACTTGGATCCACTTCACGGTATCCCGGTATTTAGCCTGTACGGCAAGGTGCGCCGTCCGACCGGCGCTATGATGGATTCGTTCGATGTACTGTTGTTCGATATTCAAGATCTGGGTTGCCGCATTTACACTTATGTCACGACCCTGCTCTATTTGCTCGAAGCCTGCGCGCAGCATAAAAAAACCGTGTGCGTGTTGGATCGCCCCAATCCCGCCGGCCGCCCGATTGAAGGCAACCTGCTACAGCCGGGCTGGGAAAGCTTCGTCGGCGCCGCACCCATTGCGATGCGGCATGGCCTCACGCTGGGCGAGGTCGCTCAATGGTTCGTCCGCCATTTCAAACTGGATGTGGAGCTGGACATCATCCCCATGTCAGGCTACGACCCCAATATCGCCCCCGGCTACGGCTGGCCGTGGGCGGAGCTACCGTGGGTGAACCCCAGCCCGAATGCTTCTAGTCTCAACATGGCACGTATTTATGCCGGCTCGGTATTGATCGAGGGCACGGAATTATCCGAAGGACGCGGCACCAGCGTACCGCTGGAAATCATGGGCGCACCAGACATCGACATGGTCACCATATTAAAAATAATGACAACGTTCGCCCCGCACTGGCTGCGCGGCATCCATTTACGCCCCTGCTTTTTTCAGCCCACCTTCCACAAACACGCGGGCAAGCTGTGCCAGGGATTTCAGATCCATACCGATTTCTCCGGCTATAAACACCAAGAATTTAAACCGTTTCGTTTAACGCTGCTGTTCCTGAAAGCCATTCGCCTCTGCACACCGGATTACCCGCTGTGGCGCAACTTCGCCTACGAATATGAAACCGAACGCCTCGCCTTTGATGTGATCAACGGCGGACCCTGCATCCGCGAATGGGTGGATGATGCTAACGCCGACGCCCAAGACTTGGAACGTGTATTGACCGCCGATGAAGCGCAGTGGCTGGAAACAGTTCGGGATTTCTGGCTGTATTAAGGTTCGCACCACTGGGCGGCGCGCGCCGCAGGCTAAAAAATATACGATGCTTACCGCGTCCGCTTAGATAAGGTGTTAGGGTTCATAGTCAACGCGTTAGAAATAAGTTTCGGATTCTCCAGGTAAGGCATTTGATGACCTTCATCGTACATTTGAAAGTCCGGCCGAAGCGTCTTTATTTTTCATTTACCCCTATCAACAACGAAACCTCGGTAACTCTGGCAAAAACGCTTTTCGTTAAGACCAGCACGAATGTAATGCCTTCATACCTTTATTAATCTGTGAATTTTGCCGATAGAGAATGACCGTCGGGGTGACATGAGGCCCATGGGACTGCACAAGAATTTTCTGCAGCACCTTCGTATGTTGACCTTGGGCCACATCGAGTGTTTTTCGAATCAGCATCAAGCTGCTTTGTATCGATCACACCATATTGAACACCAGCACCCACGGAGATGCACTTACACCACTTGGATAATCGCTCGCACCCCATTGCGATGGGTAACCAGGCTGGCAATGCGACGTTAATGCAACATTTAATGCAACATTTAATGCAATATTTAGGAGTAAACAAAATGAAAAACACACCTGTACTCACTGTGCTCGCCCTGTGCTGTGCGCTGATCGCACCGTCAAGCAAGGCGGAGCCTGCCATCCCGAAAATTGGCTTTCTGGGCGCAAGCACCGCCGAACAAGCGAACCATTTGCTAAAAGCCTTCAAACAGGGACTGCATGAACGCGGCTACGAGGAAGGCAAGAACATTTTGATCGAGACACGCTTTGCCGACGGCAAGCTGGATCGTCTGCCCGCACTCGCGGCCGAGTTAAAAGCGCTCAATGTGTCTGTGATTGCGGCGCCGCCGCATGCAGCTGCGGCCGCTGCCAAGAAGGTGACGCCGGACACGCCGATCGTATTCGCGCTCGTCGGCGATCCGGTCAGCGCCGGGTTCGTGCAGAGCTTGGCTCACCCCGGCGGCAATATGACCGGCCTGTCCACGATTAATGTCGAGCTTGGAGCGAAGCGCCTGGAGCTGTTAAAAGAGGCGTTCCCTAAGACGACAAGGGCGGCAGTTCTTTACAATCCCGGCGACGCCACCAATGACTTGCAATTAGTCAAGATCGAGCAGGCCGCCAAAACACTGGGCATCCAATTGCTCCCGCTGGCGGTAACCAAAACTGAAGAATTCGAGCCGGCCTTCGCGCGCATTGTGAAAGAGCACGCGGATGCCTTGCTCGTGATTGAAAACCCGGTCAATTTCACACAGCGCGACACGTTAGTTGCGTTCGCCACCAAGAGCCGTCTGCCGGCGATGTATGCCCTCAAGGAATTCGTCGACGCGGGCGGCGTGATGTCGTACTCGGTGAGTTTTGCGGAGCAAGTACGTAGCTCGGCCACCTTCGTTGACAAGATCCTTAAAGGCGCCAAGCCTGGCGACTTGCCGGTCGAGCAACCTACGCGCATTGAGTTGATCCTGAATTTGAAAGCGGCTGAGGCGCAGGGACTGAAAATTTCCCCATCGTTATTGCTACGTGCTGACCAAGTGATTCGATAATGCAAGCGCCCAGCAGATCACTCTGGACCAACGCGATGCCTGGATGAGCAACGCTAAACGGAAGTGCAAAGTCGATGCCGACTAAAGCCCGCAGCCAACTGTTCCGCAAATATGTCGTTTACTTCGCGATGCTGGTAACGACGACGCTGCTAGCGAGCGGTTTGAGCGGAATGTATTTATCCTATAAAGAAAACGTCGCCGCGTTGGTCGAATTGCAGCACGAAAAAGCCATTGGTACGGCTTACAAGATCGAACAGTATATGAAGGAGATTGAACACGAGATCGGCTGGACCACGATGCCGCAGGCATTTCCCGAGATCACCGTGCTCGACCAGCGGCGCGTCGACTACCTCAAGCTGCTGCGCCAAGTCCCGGCAATTACCGAGATCGGTTACCTCGACGCGTCCGGCAAAGAAAAATTACGGGTGTCACGGCTGGCCATGGACATCCTCGGTAGCGATAAAGATTTCTCTAATGACCCTGAGTTCACCGAGGCAAAGACCGGTAAGACCTGGTTCGGCCCGGTTTACTTCCGCAAGGAAACCGAGCCTTACATGATCTTGGCCATGGGCGCCAGCCGCGACGACACCGGCGTGACGGTGGCCGACGTCAATCTGAAATTCATCTGGGATGTGATTACCCAAATCAAGATCGGCAAGGCCGGCTATGCGTATGTCGTAGACGCACATGGACGCTTGATCTCGCATCCGGACATTAGCCGGGTATTACAGCAAAGCGATTTTTCCCAGTTCTCCCAAGTTCGTGCGGCGCTCACCAATGCGCGCTCTTCCAGCGCGACCGTGCAGCGGGCCATGATTGCCGACAACGCCGACAACGAACCGGTGCTGGTTGCGACCGCGCCCATCACAGCGCTGGGCTGGGCGGTGTTGGTCGAGCAACCGCGCACGGAAGCATTCGCACCCTTGTATGCCTCCATGCTGCAAACCGGATTGCTGTTGCTGGCCGGGCTGGTCTTGTCGCTGCTCGCATCACTGGCACTCGCGCGGCGCATGGTCACGCCGATCCAGGCGCTGCGGGCCGGTGCCGCACAGATCGGCGCCGGGATTCTCGATCACCGTATCGACGTGCGCACCGGCGACGAACTCGAAACACTGGCCGAGCAATTCAATCACATGGCCAAGGACCTGCAAGAGTCTTACAGCAGCCTGGAACATAAAGTCGAGGAGCGCACCCAACAGCTCGAGATCGCCAGCCGCCACAAATCGGCGTTTCTTGCCAACATGAGCCACGAATTGCGCACGCCGCTGAACGCCATCATCGGGTACAGCGAAATCCTCGCCGAAGACGCGGCGGCGCAAAGCAATATCGAAGCGGTGTCGGACCTGCAAAAAATACGCCGCGCCGGACGACACCTGCTGGCGCTCATTGATGACGTGCTCGACCTGTCGAAAATCGAAGCCGGAAAAATGCAACTGGCTGGCACTGATTTCGAATTGCGTACGCTGGTCGATGACACGCTTTTGGTGGTCCAGCCACTGTTGGTGCGCGGCAACAACCGCCTGGAAACCCGGCTTGCCATCGACGGCGTGGTGATGCACTCCGATGCAGTCCGCGTGCGCCAGGTACTGTTCAACTTGCTCAGCAATGCCTGCAAGTTCACGCATCGTGGCGTAATCACGGTGGCGGCGCTCCGCGATACTACGACGCAACCCGAGCGCGTCGTGTTTAGTGTGCGCGACACCGGGGAAGGCATCACGACAGAAAACCTCGAACAGCTGTTTCAACCCTTTGTGCAGGCGAAGACCATCGGCCGCATGCACGATGGCACCGGACTCGGCCTGGCACTGTGCCGCCGGTTCTGCGAGCTGATGGGTGGAGAAATCACCGTAGTCAGCGAATACGGGAAAGGCTCGGAATTTACTTTCTGGCTACCGGTCAACGCACGCCACCTGGAAGGCACGTCTGCAAGCTGAGTTTTCCGCACCTCGCGAAATCAATCCACCGGCTGCGACCACGGTCACGTTAGATCCGGCACCGGGCAGGCAAGATATTCCGTAGAATATGCTGGTGCAGTTAAGTGATGCTTACGCGTCGCAAACCAGCTCTTTGATAAAACAAATGGGTGAGTTGTACAGGTCGAAAAGGGGGTTATATGTTCTGTTCCGTAATTCGCGCGTGCGTGCTCGGTCTGCTAGGTTTCAGTATCGTGGGTTTTCCAACCGCGCATGCTACATCCACGCTCTACAAACGCGAGTGCAATGGTTGCCATAGCGGCCCGCCGACCTGCAACGGCTGCCACGCTCACGGCGTTCACAAAATTACTGCGGACCGCATGGCGCTGAATTTAGCCGCAAAAACCGATAAGACCGAATACATCGCGGGCGAAGACATTACGGTGACCTTGACAGGTAGCGACGCAGTTGGAACCGACACGGGTTGGATTCGCGTTAAGCTCTACGACGACAAGGGTGTTGAGCTGGGTCAAGACAAGACAGAATTTCCCGCCAAGCTGACCACCCGCGCCTACGCCGGTACGACAACGCTATATATGTCTTGGGTCGGCTACGATTATGACGGGGAAGGCGCCATGTATGGACAGCCAATCGACACGACCTTCGGCGCCGGCCAGCGTCTTTCGTTCTTGGCTGGCTTACATCTTACTGAACGGCATATCGAAGAAATCGTACAGACCAATGCTTTTATCGTTCGTGACGCAACCCAGTCAACCGAGGTCTTGTCCGGCATCGCCGCCACCGGCGAAAGCAAATCCACCTCCGGCGGCGGGCCGCTCGACCTTGCCTGGATGCTCGTAATGGCTTTGTTTGCAGCGATACGCCGAGGCTTACGGGCTGGGTCGCTGACGGGAAAAATTAAAGTCGAATACTGACTCCAAAGAACCTCGCTATTTATTATCCCGCATGTTGGGCTGGGCAAGACTTTTCAGATCGCCTGTCTCAGTCAGGCCGCAGTCTCTGCTATAACGACATGATCCTA
>JACQEQ010000439.1 GCA_016200445.1 Gammaproteobacteria bacterium
ATCAGCAGGATGTTGCTCTTAGCAAGCTCGACTTCGTCTTTACGTACATCTTTACGTATTGCACCTTTCTTCGATGAAACATCCAACCGTTTGTAGTGGTTGTAAACCGCCACCGACAAGGTTTTTTTAGCACGCGTCTGCCCCACTACATACTCATCGAGAATTTTGTTGATCTCGTGTGGTGTTGGTAATTTCTTGCCGACGGCGCCAGTCGATTTTTCCTGTACTTCTTCGCGAATAATGTCGTTACAGAGCTCCACGCATTCATCGCACACAAATACGGAAGGACCCGCAATCAGCTTGCGAACTTCATGCTGACTCTTTCCGCAAAACGAGCAGTACAACAATTTGTCGCTGCTGTCCCCTTTGCCGTGCTTTTCGTCGCTCATTAGAATGCCCTGCTGGTTACTACGTCTAAATGACTCAATCCAGATAATCTATAAATCTGTCGAAAATCGCAACTCTTGATCTACACGTGTGACTCAATACACATTCACAACGATCTTCGTATCAATACTTCGTATCAATAATAGCTGAGTCTTTACGCTTTATTGGTTAACCGCTTGGCTAATACTGAATCAATAAGCCCGTATGTAACCGCGTCATTCGCATTCATAAAACGATCACGGTCGGTATCTTCCTGGATGCGTTCAATAGGCTGGCCAGTATGTTTGGCTAGAATCTCATTTAGGCGTTCACGTATCGCCAAAATTTCGCGGGCGTGGATTTCGATATCTGCTGCCTGACCCTGCACTCCGCCTAAAGGCTGGTGAATCATGACGCGTGAGTGTGGTAAGCAATGGCGTTTGCCGGCAGCGCCGCCAGCAAGCAACAACGCACCCATACTGGCGGCTTGGCCAATGCACAAAGTACTTACATCGCTTTTAATAAATTGCATGGTGTCGTAAATTGCCATTCCCGCAGTAACCGAACCACCGGGCGAATTAATGTAAAGATGGATATCCTTGTCCGGATTCTCAGATTCGAGAAATAACAACTGCGCGACGATTACGTTAGCCACATAGTCGTCGACGGGGCCTACCAGAAATACCACCCGTTCCTTAAGTAGCCGGGAATAAATGTCGTAAGCGCGTTCACCGCGCGCCGACTGCTCGACAACAATAGGCACCATGTTCAACCCGGTTATCTGATGTGCCGCATTCTTTATATCGGTCATAAGGTGATCTCCTTGATCAAGCAGTCTGCCCTTGTTTAATGAGGGCGTCAAACGAGCTGCTGACATCTTTCATACGAGCCTGCGCGGCAACCCAAGCTACCACTTCGTTTTCCAATACGTACGATTCAACTTCACCCAGGCGCTTCTTATCCGCGTAGTACCATTGCACCACTTCATCAGGCTTTTCGTAGGTTGAGGCAAAGTGTTCAACAGCCTCACGCAATTTTTTTGGTTCGACCTTGAAACTTTGCTGCCGAACGATTTCAGATAAAATTAACGCTAAACCTACCCGTCGTTGTGCAAATTCTTCCACTCTACTCTGTGCCGTAATCTGGTCGGCGGAGTTTGATGCACTCTGAGCAATATTCTGATTTTGCATCAGCGTATGCACTTCTTGCTGCACCAGCGCCTTGGGCACGGTTATAGGATTACTCTTGAACAATGCATCCATCACATTCTGCTTGAGCTTGGTTTGAATCCGGTCGTCAAGCTCACGCTGCATATTTTGGCGCACGTCTTTGCGCAGCGATTCGACAGTCGCATCGGCCACACCCAAACTGCGTACGAATTCTTCCGATATTTCGGGTAAGCGAGCTTCCTCGACGGCGTTGACCTTAACTTCAAACTGTACATCCTTGTCGGCCATCTCTGCACGGTGATAGTCGGCGGGAAAACGTACTGTAAATGACAACTGAGCGCCACTGGAAACGCCCGTCAGATGTTCTTCAAATCCGGGAATCATGCGCTGCTTGCCGAGCTCCACCGGCATGTTCTGCGCTTCATTCCCAGGAAAATTACCACCTTCTAACAAGCCTTTAAAATCGACCAACACTCGATCACCCATTATTGAAGCACGCTCGACCGCACTCCATTCCATGCGCTGTTTGCGAATATTTTCCAACACGCGGTCCACATCTGCCTCGGTGATTTCGGCTGTCGGCCGTTCGATCTCAATTCCGCTAAATGGATTCAAGCTCACTTCCGGATATATTTCAAAGGTTGCGGTGTACTCTAATGGCTGACCTGGCTCACGTGACTTTGGATGTATATGCGGTGAGCCGGCTGGACGCAGCTTTTCTTTGACGACGGCCTCATAAAACGATGACTCGAGCACCTCGCCCATTACTTCCTGCTGCACCTGGTCGCCGTAGTGTTGTTTAATGACATGCATCGGCGCCTTTCCTGGACGAAACCCGGAAATACGCGCCCGCTTCGACAGCGAGTTCAAACGAGTTTTAATTTCTGTTTCGATTTTTTCGGCTGGCACGGCCACGGTAATTTGCCGTTCCAGTCCATTGAGTGTTTGCACTGAGACTTGCATCCTCGTTCCTCGCTTGAATAGTAGAAAATTTGAGTGGTTCGAAAACTCAACCGGCTACTTCGACGTTAAATTTGGTGCGAAAGGAGAGACTCGAACTCTCAAGGGTTGCCCCACTGGAACCTAAATCCAGCGCGTCTACCAATTTCGCCACTTTCGCGTGGTGCGCGGCATTATACCCGCACATAATCAACCTACGATACGCAAAGAAAAACGCCCGGCGCTTTGGGCAGCCAGGCGTTTAATACTTGGTGGGCCGTGAAGGGGTTGAACCTTCGACCCGCGGATTAAGAGTCCGCTGCTCTACCAACTGAGCTAACGACCCAAGGGCGGTGATTGAATCACAACCATCACAAGCGATTCAACTTAAAATCGTACAAAAAAATGGGGTGGACGATGGGACTCGAACCCACGACAACCAGAATCACAATCTGGGACTCTAACCAACTGAGCTACGCCCACCATTAAGACATGCGGCCGGAATTATACAGGCCTCATCAGAAAACGCTACGGAGATTGGTGCGCCCGGCAGGATTCGAACCTGCTACCCTCAGCTTAGAAGGCTGATGCCCTATCCTATTGAGCTACGGGCGCAGTACCGTGCGACTGAAAAATAATTGGTCGGGGTAGAGGCATACACATTATGGCGTAAAAGGCCCGTCATTGCTCGATATTGTAAATCATGTTTTAAGAGTTACCACGTTAGTTACCACGGTTGCGACTTTGATACCACGTAGTCTTCAGAACACGACCCGGTTTAACGATCAGCACTGAGATCATCTACCCACAGCAAGAGTTTCCCATTCTTTTTCATTCCCGGCTATCACTGGATCAGATCGGCCTTGGCGCACGTTGGCGACTGGATTTCCAATATTGTAATGTCTTGACGCTTTTTAAGCGTTCTTGCCGACGGGATCGATGCGGTGCAGAACGGGATTGGGTGTCGGAGCGGCGCCGGGAAACAGTTGGTCGCATTCGGGCGCCGCGATCAGTATGCCCTTGATGACTTTCGCTGAACCGGTGTAATTGCCGTCCGGGAGTTCGACGCGGTAGTGGTGAATATTGGTTTTCGCGGCTGTGACTTTGTGTAGCTTTAATTTCAACGCGCGTTTCTGTGCGTGCTCCCATTGCGATTCGTCGCCCTGGCTTCGCCCATAGTCGCGAAACAGCGCCGGGCTGACCAGTAATACACCCTCGTGCGTGCGATGCACTCGTGCATCCGGCTGGTTCGAGGCAATCGTCCCTTCGCGCAGCCCTTGCATAAGCCAGGAAAAAAAAGGACTGCCTCCGTATCGGTTGTTTTTATTCCCAGAAGTTGAAGGCTGATTTGTAAACTCGACCGGCGACTCGCTTTGCGATGCCACCGCATCGGGTGGTACCGATGACGTAGCATGAGCTGTTGCGAGCGCTGCGGACTCGATACTATTCGGATCCGAAGCGCTCGCCCGCTCATCGTCCACCGGGGCGCCGACGAGCGGCGAAACCGTTCCGGTAAACGGCGTGGGACGGGATTGCGCATTAGGCCAGACATGAAACGCGGGCATGCACAAAAGGGTCAGATCGTGCGCATTATCCCAATCTTGTCCCTGGACGCGCGCGCGCCAGATCGCATGCTCGCCGTTCGCGGTCAACAACCGGTGCTCCTGAAGCACGTCGAAAATACGGTCGTTGCGCGTCGGGATTCCATCGTGGCCCTCGACCTGCAACTGCTCGCGCAATGCATCCGCCACGCGCTTGCTGACCAACCACAGGTCGTCACCGACCAACCAACCGGCTGCGCCGTTGCGGTTCAGTGGGAGCTGACCTTCGGCGATCAAGTAACGTAACGAGGTCAGGAGTTTTTCGTGCAGCGGTTTGGAACGCGCGGCGTTCATGCGCGGCGTGTGCGCGCCAAGATTACGTGCGGTCGACGCGCCGTCGGCGGTTTGAACCAGTTGCCCCAGCACACCGGCGGTCTCGTGGTCGCCGCTGATCGCCGCGAGCCAACCGGATAACACCTGCCGGTCGGAGGCCAGCCACGTCATGCCTAGGTCGGGCACGACGTACCGCGCGAGCAACGGCGCAACGCGGGTATGCAAGGGGTAACTTCGGTCGCGCAGAAATTCAATGCGGTAAAATGACCGATCAGGCATCGCGCCTTGGTAGGGATCCCAGTCGCCCTTCTCCCGCGCCGACGCATCCATTAGCACGACGCGCTGTAACGCGGCCGCCTTGCCGACGTCATGCAACAGCGCGCTCAGGGTCGCCGCGTACGTCCACAAATCCTCTTTACGCCGCACCTCCTCCGGCTTTGCGCCGGGCGGAAGCATGTAAGCGCGCCGCTGTTTCAAGGTTTCAATCACAACTTCCAGCGTGTGATCGAGCAGCCCGCCGGCGCAGGCATGGTGATGGGATTCGGAGGCGGGTAATAACTGAACGAACCGCGCGAAACATAACACTGCCGCGCGGTACAACGCATCGAAGTGCCCCTGCGGAACGGCGACGAGGCGCGCGAGTTCGCGCAAGTGCGCCTGACGATCCGGGGTCGACAATAATTTTTCACCGCTGTACACGGGCAACAGGTCGGCGACCTGATGTGTGGAAGCGTGCTGCGCAGACCGCTTGCGAAATACGCGAAACATCAGTCCTCCGTGTGGCCCATTTGTTTGCGTAACCGGGCTATCACTGCGACCGGTCCGGGATGAGGGATGTGATCCCACCAGATGGCCGGACGGCCGCTTGTGCAAAGGTTCCGAGCGATTCGTACAGCGGGTTCCACATGCCGGTGACGTTGGACACGTGATAGTGAAACAACGACAGCGAGGTCAATTGTTGAAACAGCGTGCGCTCGCGCCATGCGGGCTGGGTGTGTTGCAGTGCGTCGACAAGCGTGGCCAGGAGCCGTAGCGGTGGCGGTTCGCACGGCTCCATCGCGTGTTCAACGCCACGGAAGCGCACGGAGAGTACCGCGATCACCTGAACCAGTGCACCAGTTTCAGATTCACGAGTCCGTCGTAAATCTCGGATTCCAGCACACCGGAACTCTGCTGATGTTCGGACTGTTCGGTCAAGGATTCCACCGGATGGACGCACGCGTAAAACCGCATCGGAGTACAGAGCCGCACCATAAGCAAGAGAGGCGCTTTATTGCAACCCTAAATCGAAATCCCGCGCCCACGATTTATTTGAAAAA
>JACQEQ010000440.1 GCA_016200445.1 Gammaproteobacteria bacterium
ATTGCTAAAACAATTTGACCGATATAAGGCACTAAAAACATTAACTGCCACCAGCCGCTACGCCCGGTATCGTGTAGGCGTCTGGTCGTTATCGACAAAGTGGGAACAAGAGTGGCGATTACAAGTAAAAACATAATGAATATGACGCCTACGGCAAGACTGCCAGAGTTTCCGATGCGCGTAACAGCGATCAGTATCAGCGCAATGACCAAATTTACGAGATAGAAGGTCCAGTATTCAGCCCGTGTAGTCCGGCCATTAAATTCAGCGTATTTCCTTAAAGCATTAATGTAGTTTTCCATGCGCTTTACCCTTGAGTACAACGTGACTTTTAACAACGCTGTTGCTGAAATTCATCCGTATTACTGCAAGCGCGTCGCCGTATAAGTGAACGTGCTGGTCGGTGTGCTCCAAGTGGTGGATCCCGTGCCGCTGTGGTCCGCGCGCTGGAAGTTATCGAAGATAAAGCCAACGGCATTGCTACTGCCGCCGTAATTGGTGATGACATAACTCACACCGTCGCTGTTGGCGGTATAGGTTTTGATGGGCGTGACCAGTTGGTTGGAGCCGGTGTTGCTTTCGCTGTCCCAGTACGAGCGGGTGTAGCCGCCGAAGTAAGCATTTCTGGAGGTGTAGTACAAACCCAAGGTCGCCTTCAGCGTCATGTTATTTGCGTCGGTCACGTTGACTCGGTAGCGTTCGATGCTGGGCGTGCCGGTGTCGACCGTTCCGGCAACGTCGATGTAACCCACCGAAACGAATGGACCGGTCGGCACGGCTGGGTAGACAAAGCTGTAGCCCCCGGCATACGCGGCACTTAATTCGCCGTTCGAAGCGTTGTTGCCGAAAAACGTCAGATCCGCAATGTCGAAATACAGCTTGACCGCAACTGTGCCGCCCTCGGCGACAGTGATCGGTGCCGGCAGCGCGTACTCGCGCGAGCAGCCGTTGAAATACACTTTCGTTTCGCCCCACAAATTGATATCCGTGGTCAGGACGCCGGAAGCAGTTTGCGTGTAGTAGGTTGCACCGCTGCCGTCGGGCATGTAGGTGCCGCTGGCTTTGATCTTGGCGTAGTAGCCGGAAGCCGTCTTGCAGTTGCCGACCTTGACATGGTCATAGGTGCCTACATTTACAGAGGCTGCCGGTGCGTTGGCGAGTAAATTGGTCAAGGCAGCGGTGTTTGCCAGATCGACCATGCAATCGTCGATGCTTGCGCCCGCGCAGGAATACACCGTGCTGGAATTATTATTCGTGCCCATCAACATGATTTCGGTAATTGGTGCTTTCAGCTCTGCGATGCTGATGTCCGAGTTGACCTGGAGCGTGTTAAGCGCAAGCCCAGAAACCGATAGCGAGCGATAAGCCATCGCGCGCGGTGCGCCCGGGCTTGTCGATAATTTTATTAACTGTGGAGTGACGGAGCCGTGCTTGCTGGAGTCGCTTCCGCCTAAACAGCCCGCCAAAGTTACGGTAACTCCTGCCGCGAGCACGAGGAAGGTTAACGATTTTCCAAAGTCTGCCGAAGTCATTTTAAGATTTCTCCGATGAGCGGTAACAATAGAGTTAGCGTCTGGCGAGATGGGCTACCGCAGCTGTGGATGTGTGAGACAGATCACATCAGGCTAGAGTCGCGTGGAATGCGCTGGTTTGTGTACTAGCCTTGGTATTCGCCGCAGAGATATTCAATTAGAAAAGGCAAATCCAATGAGCATGAAAGTTAGCGTGATCATTTATTCGAACGATCCGGAAACGGTCTGGAATGCATTTCGTTTCGCGAACACGGCATTGATTTACGATAACCAAGTTACGGTGTTTCTGCTTGGCAAAGGCGTGGAAGCATTATCGCTGAGCACGCTCAAATACGACATTTTGGAGCAGCTGGAAATATTTCGCGGCGACCATGGAATTATTATCGGTTGCGGCGTGTGTTGCGAAAGCCGCAAGGAAGAAATGCCGTTCCTGCAAAAGGAGCTGAGTTGTGACATGGGCTCAATGCAGGATCTCTATCGCCTCGCGGCGGAAGCCGACAAAGTCATTACCTTTTAATGCCGGCTGAGCTGACGAATTTGGCCTTCACGGAGTGCAGCCTGGAGGAGCTGCACCGTAACAGCGCCGTGCTGAATCTGATCGAGTCGATCATTGCATTCGTTAACCCGCACGGTGAGCTGGTTTTCCAAAATGATGCCTTTGCCCGCTTCAACAGCGCAGGCCGCGACAATGTAGAAAACTTTCATCGCTACCCAACGCTGCTCGACTGTCCTTCGATACGCCAGACGATTCACGCTGCGCTTGCAGGCAATGGCAGTCTGACCAAGCGGGTTATCTACTACGGACCAAAAATTCAAGTTGAACTCAGCCTGCGCGTGCGGCGGATTCGCAGCAAAACCACCGGTGAACTGTGCGGGGCGACGCTCACGCTCGCTGAGGAGTCGGTCGCCTTTGATAATCACTACCTGGCACGCATGCAAGAGTCGGCACATGCGCTGAGCAAGCGCGTGCGTGCGTTGTCCGAGATGAAAATCAGTAATGACCGGCTGCTGCGGGTTTTGTTTAAAAAGGCACCGTTTGCCATTGTGCTGATGAACGAGAACCGGCAAGTGTTGCAAATTAACCGGGCTGGTGAGCATTTGTTCGGTGTGACCGAACGCGCGCTCATGGGCAAAACTTGCGATACATTTTTGCAATGTTTCCAGCGCGGGCAATGCTGCGCGTTGCAACAGGGCAGAACTAAAATCGAGCTGGATGAATTGACCGGGAGTTCAGCCCAGAATCAGGCGATGCCTTTATTGCGCAGTGCTGTGATTTTCGATGAGCCGCACGGCAAGCTGATTGTAGAAATCTTCGTCGACTTGGCGGAACGCAAAAAAGCCGAAGACATGCTCGCGCAACTGGGGCGTATTCTCGACGACTCCACCAATGAAATTTATGTTTTCAACCCCGAGTCGCTGCACTTCGTACAAGTTAATCAGGGCGGGCAACGTAATCTGGGTTACACGATGGACGAGCTTAAAACGCTCACGCCCGTCGACCTAATGCCAGAAATTTCCCGGCAGGATTACGAGACGATATTGGCATCGTTGCGGCGCGGCGAAGTACAAACACGGGTGCTCGAATCGGTACATCTTAGAAAAGACAACACGCGCTACCCTGTTGAAGTCCGGTTGCAATTGTCGCATGTAGAATCCGCGCCGGCGTTTGTCGCCATCGTGCAAGACATAACCGAGCGGCGGCAATCGCAATTGGAATTACACCGGCTCGCGCATCACGACGCGCTGACCGGGTTGCCCAACCGTGTGTTACTGCAAATACGTCTGAATCAAACCGTACGCGATGCCGAACTTATCGAGCGGCTGGTCGCCGTGATGTTCCTGGATCTTGACTATTTCAAAACCATCAACGATACACTCGGCCACGAAATCGGCGATCAGTTGCTGCAAGCTGTTGCCGGGCGGTTGCAGGCATCGGTGCGACGCGGCGACACGATCTCGCGGCTGGGCGGTGACGAATTCGCCGTTGTGCTGGCCAACGTCGCACATGTGGATGATGTCACGTTCATCGCGAAAAAAATCATCGGGCAATTCGCGTCGCCGTTTAGCATTGGCGGGCACGAGCTGTTTATCAGTGTCAGTATCGGCATTACGCTTTACCCGCTCGACGAGGGCGACGCCACCGGTTTGTTGCGCGACGCCGATATCGCCATGTATCGCGCCAAGGAATTGGGGCGCAACCGGTTCCAGTTCTATACATCCGAGCTCAATATCCGCTCGATCCGGCGGCTGGAACTGGAAATGGGTTTGCGGCAGGCGATCGAAAGGGAAGAGTTCGCACTGTATTACCAGCCGTTGGTCGATATGAAAACCGGCCGTATTAGAGGCATGGAAGCGCTGCTGCGCTGGCAGCATCCCAAGTTCGGCTTAATCCAGCCGCTGGAATTTATTCCGTTGGCGGAGGAAACCGGCTTGATTATTCCCATCGGCGAATGGGTTTTGAAGACCGCCTGCGCTCAAACCAAGACCTGGCACGAGAATGGTTTTCCGGGGCTACAGGTGGCGGTTAACCTGTCGAGTAAACAGTTGCGCGACAAGAATTTAATCAATGTCGTCAAGCAGGCGTTCGGCGCCGCCGGCCTTGCCGCACGCTATCTCGATTTGGAACTTACCGAGAGCGTGCTGATGCAAGACATGGAACTGGCCGCGACGATCCTGAAAGAACTCAAAGCGGTCGGCGTATCGTTTTCGCTGGACGATTTCGGCACCGGCTATTCGTCGCTGAGTTATCTGAAACGATTCCCGGTCGATTACTTGAAGATCGATCGCTCCTTCGTGCATGACATCACGGCGGATTCTTTTGGCGCAGGCTTGGTGCAAGCCATCATCGCCATGGCCAAGGTGCTAAATATCAAGGTCATTGCCGAAGGCGTAGAGACACGCGCGCAAATGGAGCTGTTGAGCAGTTACGGCTGCGATGTTGTGCAGGGTTATTATTTCAGCACGCCCTTGGTGGTGGAAACATTTACCGGGCTGCTGCAGGATTGGGATGCGTTAAAAGCCGAAAAATTCAACTCCAGAAATTGAGCAATTTTGATCAGGCCATCCACAGCTCTGCGAGGCACACTCGCTGCTGTTGAAGCGAGGTGTGTGATGGATGAAGCAAGCAAGTCGGCGTATCAAAAACGGTTTTGCACGGTCTACGACTACATCCGTGAACACCTCCATGAAGACCTTTCGGTAGAGTTGCTGAGTCAGGTCGCAAATTTTTCCAAGCATCATTTCCACCGCCAATTTTCCGCGTATACCGGGATCAGCGTCGGTAAATTTATTCAATTGTTACGGCTAAAGCGTGCCTCGTATCGACTCGCGTTTTGGAAAGATCATCGGATCATCGATATCGCAATGAGCGCGGGTTTTGAAAACCCGGAGTCATTTTCGCATGCGTTTAAAAAAATGTTCGGGCAAACACCCTCTGAGTTCAGAGCCAAGGCGGAATGGCAACCTTGGCAGCAGAAATATCAATTTCTAAACAATGGAGCGCGCCAGCGTATGAAACCGGAGCAACGTGATTTTCAAGTCAAGATCGTAGAATTCAATGCAACCAAGGTCGCGGTGCTGGAACATCGCGGGTCGCCGGAATTAATCAATGCTTCGGTGCAAACCTTTATCGAGTGGCGCAAAGAAAACAAATTGCCACCCAAGGTGAGCGCGACTTATAACATCGTCTACGATGATCCGGAGACGACGCTGCCTGAAGTGTTCAGACTTGATATTTGTGCCGCTATCCATTCAGATGTGAAACAAAATTCCTACGGTGTGATTACGAAAATTACTCCCGCGTGCCGCTGCGCCGTGCTGCGTCATCTTGGGCCGGATGAAAATCTTGCCGAAAGTTTTCACTATTTATATGCGCAGTGGCTGCCTGAAAGCGGCGAATAATTAAGCGATTTCCCCTGCTTTCTGCAGCGCGTGAATCTGTTTCCGGATATCCCGGAGCATGAGACGATTACCGACATCTATCTGCCGCTGATATAAAATCGCGACAACGGCTAGTCGCGGGGTTAGATGGTGGCGACACCTGGAACCTTGCGCATGCTATTAATCTGTGCAAAATTACCGCGCGATTGGTTACAGTCGATCACGTTATGCTGAATATTTTCGCCCTCTCGGGCAGTCTGCGCGCCGCCTCCAACAACACGGCCTTGTTGCGTGCGGTGGCGCGTTTGGCGCCGCCGGAGATGACCGTCGAACTGTTCCGTGAGCTGGGAAATGTGCCGCTGTTTAATCCCGACATCGAGGCCACCGATCCGCCGGTCATTGCGCGGCTACGTGCGCAACTGATAGCCGCCGATGCGGTGATGATCGCAAGCCCCGAGTATGCCCATGGCGTCACCGGTGCGCTGAAGAATGCCCTCGACTGGATGGTGGGGTGCGAAGCCTTCGTCAACAAACCGGTGGTTTTGCTCAATGCTTCGCCGCGCGCGGTTCACGCGCACGCCGCGCTCAAGGAAATAATTAATGTCATGTCCGCCCGCCTCATCGCGGACGCATCGATTGACGTGCCGCTGCTTGGCGCCGGGCTCGATGTCGACGGGATCGTTGCCCATCCGGAAATTTCCAGCGCACTGCGTGCGGCGCTGCAGGTCATGCGCATGGAGATTGTTCGGTTGCAATCGAAGTGGTAGGGCGCGCTTCCCATGGTCGTTGATCCGGTTTCCGCAGCTCACTTCATCGCCGGCTACACGCGCCTGCTTGCCGAGGTGCATCGCCAATCCGGCGACAAGCCGTATGCGCAGCGACTCGAAATGCTGGCCGCCGCCCGCGAGTCCATAAATGCGAATCCAGCACTCATCGGTGCAGCGGCAGCCTCGCTTTTGGCGAATGGCCAAGCCGTCGCGCCCGACGTGCTGCACGCCGTGCAGACCCTTCGGCTCAAACAATGGATTTTCCTGCGCGACACAAGGACGTATTCAGTGTTTCTCGAACCCGATGCGAACGCCGCCTATGCAGTCTTTGGTCTGACTGATCGCATTCGAAATATCGTGGGTGGTGTAGCCATTGCCATCCAGGCGGGCGTCGTCGAGTATCGGGGTCGCTACGTGTGCGACGGCCTCATCGTGAACCCCATTTGGCTGGGCGCGAACCTGAAGCGGGAATTCAATGCCGCTCTGTCACAACTCAAGAAGCAGGGCAGGTTCCATGCTGCGTGTACGCCCTCTCAAGCAACGCCATCCAAGTAATTGGTTCGTGGAGGTGCCTTCAAGCGGGTTGCTCGTCAGCAATCAGTTTCAAGGATTAGGCTTGCACGCGAGTGCTACGATCAGGTTTTAATTTTACGGAGCAGTCACCTTGACGGAACGGCATTTTGCATGGTTCGGTATATCAACACCTCGTTGGAACTAAGACTAGGCTGGGAAGGGCATTGACGCCAATTGAATGCGGCGCAAATTAGTATTGATAACAATCAATACATGAAGGTTGGACGAGAGCTGCGGAACCCAGTGTTCCCGGCGTGAGGATCAACGCCTACAGCGACGTTTCCCGCAGTTAAATGCACGGTTTAGTCGGTGTCGTCAGCGGGACGGGTATCCGCGTTGAGTTCGCGCACCGCCGCGCGCGCCAGCATGTGGGAGGCCACCGGCAGCGTCGCCCAGACGATGAGAATAATCACCAGCGCGCGGACAATCCAAGTGGAGTCGCCTCCGATGAGTGCGGCGCCGAGCACGATGCCGACAATGCTGAGAGATCCAGCCTTGGTCGCCGCGTGTTGGCGCGACAACGCGTCGGGGAGCCGGAACAGCCCGATGCTTGCCAACAGCAGTACGAGCGCACCCAGTGCTAACAGAATGTTTCCGGCGGCGTTCATGATTGGGTATCCGATGGCTTGCGCGCATCGCTCCGCAACTCCACCAGGCGCGCCCACGCCAGCGTGGTAACAAACCCGATCAGGGTGACACCGATAGCGATATCGAGAAACAGCACGCGCTGCGTGTAAAGCGCCGCTGCCGTACACAACGCCACGCCCGCCGCAAACAAAATGTCGAGCGCGATGATGCTGTCGGCGTGGGTGGGCCCGCGCACGAAGCGCAGCGCGCCCAATGCGATACATACAAACGCAACACTAACCAGCAACGTGCTCATGCCTGAACCTCCGGAAACAACTGCGCAATGTCGTGCTCAAAGTCGTGACGAATCGACGCGATCGCCGCGTCCGCGTTGCCGGCATCCAGCAGATGTATCAGCAGTTCGCGTTTCTGCAGGTCGATGTCGACCACCGTGCTGCCCGGCGTCAACGTGACCATCGCGCCAAGGATGGCCGCGCCGGTTTCGCTCATCGGCGCAAAACGCAACCGCACAAATCCGGACGGTGCTCGCTCGCGCTGCAAAATAATATGCGCAGTGGTGATTCCCGACAGCACACACTGGTAGACGAAACGCAGTGATAGTCTCGTGATTGCCCGCGCGCGAAATTTCATGATCTGGTCCCATGTAATTCAGCCGCTGCGTGGTTGGCGAATTCAATGAGCGTTTCGGGAAATAGGCCGACCCATAACGTGAGCGCGGCCAAGCTGGTTACACCGAGCAGGGCAGGTGTTACGCCTGTTGTGCCCGGCGCGCGCCACGTGCTATCGGGATGTGGTTTCCAGAAAGCTTCATGCCAGATTTTCACTATCGAATACAATGTGACGATGCCGACCAGCAACGCACACGCGGCCCACACGTAAGCGCCCTGCGCCAGACTTTCGCGCACGATCAGGTATTTTCCCCAGAAGCCGCTGAAGGGTGGAATTCCGACCAGCGCCAACGCCAACAGCAGGAACAGGATCGCTAACCACGGGCGGGCAGCATACAAACCGCCGCAGCGGCGCAGGTCATAGTGGCCGGTGTAACGAAACACCAGCGCCGCAACCAGAAACAGACTCGCCTTAACCACGCTGTGGTGGAGCGTAAAAAAAATCGCGGCCGCGTTGCCGGCACGCGAGGCCAGTGCGATGGCGAGCAGGATGTAACCGATCTGGCTGATGCTGTGAAACGCCAGAATGCGGCGCATGTCCCAGTGATAGGCCGCGCCCAGCACGCCGGTGATCATCGTTAACACC
>JACQEQ010000431.1 GCA_016200445.1 Gammaproteobacteria bacterium
AGGCGCTGGAGAGAATCAGGTCGGTATGCGCCGTTGCACTTTTTAAGAACTCTTTTGCGAGTGGTAGAAATTCCGGATAGCGGCGGCTCTCGTAACTTTTCTCGAACACCACGCGAAACGTATTCGGAAAAATATCCGCAATTTGCAACAAGGTTTTGGTACCGCCGATATCGCCCGCGAGCACTCTCATGCGTAATCCTCAGTGTGTTGGTGAACGATATCGGTAATTTAGGGCTCGAGATGAAATAACTTGAACCTTTGTCTCGCTGGTCTTGGGCGCTCTGCGTCGTTGCGTCACGCTTGTGTGGCTCACCACACGACGCGCTCCGCGCCTCGCAGCGCATCCCAATCCAGCGGCCAAATGCTCAAGTTATTTCATCTCGAGCCCTAACTAGAATTACTTCAACAACGCGGCGGCTGCCTGATCAAGACGCCATTCCAAATGGCCACCCACGGGCTTGACACATTGCACCGGCAAGGGTTCACCTACAGGAGCCGTCCGCAGCGCACGGCGCACCATCGCGGCTTTTGAATTTCCGCAAGCCAGCAGCATCACGTGCCGCGCATGATTGATCACATTAAATGTCAAGCTCACGCGCCAACTGTTCAGCCGTTGAACGTACACGGGCATGACGAGCTTACGCTGCTCGCGTGCCGCATCCGTACCGGGAAATAATGACGCCACGTGCCCGTCATCGCCCATCCCAAGCAGTAGCAAATCGAATTGCGGCATGCCGTTCGGCGCCAGCGGCAGCGTCATTGCCAGCAGGCGCGAATAATCCATTGCGACTTTTTTCAAATCGGCACGTTCGGCATTGATCCGGAACACTTGCGCGGGCGGAACACTCACGCGCGAAAGTAACGCTTCGCTCGCCATGCGGTAGTTGCTTTGCTCATCGTCCGGCCAAACGGCACGCTCGTCGCCGAAATAAATAAAGGTGCGATTCCACTCGAGACGATACGCGTAATCCGGCGCGGCAAGACGTTCGTATAATTGACGCGGCGTGCTGCCACCCGATAGCGCGACATGAAACGCACCGCGCGCGGCAATCGCGTCTTGCGCCAACAGCATCCATTCTTGTGCCACTGCAGCACACACATCCGCCGGCGTGGCGTAGATACGCCCTTCCGGAATCATGCGGATGGGGCTTGGATTTGCGATTTTACTCACACTTTTCACCTTCTCTGCGGTGCCTCGTCCGCTTTATTTCCATCGCGGTCCGACAACGCACTCACGTTTGCTAAATCGGAGCCGAATATAAAACAAAGACCCGCTGTTGCACACTCGAGGATTTCATCATGCAATTTAAACGACAATTTTACCTGGCCGTCAGCGCATTTATTGTTCTTAACCTGGCCCCACTCAACGCACAGGCAGATCGCTATGACGACGGCATGCTCGCGTATACCGCCGGGCAATACGACGTTGCCCTGGACACCTGGAAAGCAATGGCAGATAGCGGCCATTCGCGCGCGCAGTTTAATTTAGCCTATATGTATGAATTCGGAATCGCAGTGCCTGCGAATAGTGAAGAAGCTGTGAAGTGGTACACACTTTCAGCACAACAAGGGTATGCCCGTGCACAAAATTTTCTCGGCTGGATGTACGAAATGGGCAAGGGTGTTGCACAAAATCGCACTGAGGCATTGAAGTGGTTGCGTAAAGCGGCGGATCAGGGCAGCGATGATGCGCTGGCAGATTTCCGTTTGGTCAGCAAACGTCAACAGCGTACCCAGGAAAGCCACTACAAACAGGAATTACTCGAAGCCCTCAATGCACAGTTAGAAGCGGCGCAACAACGCTATGAACAGCTTAAGAACGAGCATCCGAATCCGGTCCGCGAGCTGGAAGCGAGCAATCATATCTCTTGATGCAATGGGCGGTATTCATGCCGCCCGGTCCAGCCGCCGGTAAGAGATCGCTTCTGACAGATGTGTCACTTGAATGGATTCCGAGCCCGCTAAATCCGCAATCGTGCGCGCTACCTTGAGTATGCGGTGATACGCGCGCGCCGACAGGCCCAATTTTTCCATTGCTTGCTCCACTAACACCTGCCCTTCGCGCGACAACGTGCAAACTTTTTCTACCTGACGATTATTAAGTGCGGCATTGGCGACTCCACTCCGCTGAATTTGTCGCTCTCTGGCGCTTTCAACCCGCGCACGTACTAACAGGCTGCGCTCGGCTGGCACATCGGTGGGCTCGGCGCGTAATGCTTCACGTGCCACGCTTGCGACTTCGATGTGCATGTCGATTCTGTCAAGCAATGGCCCGGAAATGCGGCCGCGATAACGTTGCACTTGCTCGCCGGTGCAATGACACCTGCCGCTGACGTGCCCGAAATAGCCGCACGGGCACGGATTCATCGCCGCAATGAGTTGAAAGCGTGCGGGAAATTCCGCCTGGCGCGCCGCACGCGAGATAGTGATCGTGCCGGACTCGAGCGGTTCGCGCAGCACCTCCAGCACGCGCCGGTCGAATTCGGGCAGCTCATCCAGAAACATCACCCCGTGGTGTGCCAGTGAAATCTCACCGGGACGCGGATTGCTACCCCCTCCCACCAAAGCAACGCCCGAGGCGGTATGGTGCGGCGCGCGGAAATTACGTTTGCGCCAACGCGCCGGCGTGAAGCCCTGATCACTGATCGAGGCGATCACCGCCGCTTCGAGCGCTTCCTGGTCTGTCATGCTCGGGAGGATTCCCGGTAAACGGCTGGCGAGCATGCTTTTACCGGTGCCGGGCGGACCGACCATCAGCAGGCTATGTCCACCGGCGGCAGCGATCTCCAACGCACGCTTTGCATGTTGCTGGCCACGCACGTCGGCAAGATCATGTTCGAGCCGCTCTTCAGGAACGATGATCGGCACCACTGCCGCAGCAAGTTGCTGGCGGCCGCAGATGTGGGCGCATACCTCAAGTAAAGTTCTGGCGCCTAGAACCCGCATACCGCCGACTAAGGCAGCCTCGGCGACGTTGGCTTCCGGCACGATCAAGGTCCGCCCGGCGGCGCGTGTTTGCAGTGCCACAGGCAACACGCCGCGTACCGCGCGCAATTCGCCACTGAGCGCAAGCTCACCCAGGAATTCGTACTCGGCTAAAATGTTACCCGGCAGTTGTCCTGCGGCTGCCAAGACCCCGAGGGCAATGGCTAAATCAAAACGCCCACCCTCTTTGGGTAAATCGGCGGGCGCAAGATTAATGGTGATGCGGCGGGAAAAGAAATCAAACTGCGAATTGATGATCGCCCCACGTACCCGGTCTTTACTTTCTTTAACCGCCGTTTCTGGCAACCCGACAATCGAGAAATTCGGCAGACCGTTGGATAAATGCGCTTCGACCGTAACCAGCGGTGCGCTCACCCCCACCAACGCCCGACTGAATACAATCGCCAACGACATACCGAATTAGCCTTTATTTGCAGCTTCCAGCACAGCGACCTGTTTTTCCAAGGACTCGACTTTGGCGCGGGTGCGTGCTAGCACCGCCGTCTGTACGTCGAATTCCTCCCGCGTTACCAAATCCATTTTGGCAAAGCCGCTCTGCAGCGCGCTGCGGAAATTCTTTTCGACATCGGCTCGCAATTCACGCACGCCGCCCGGCAGTGCGTCGATCAATTTGCGCGCCAGCTCATCCAATTTTGCGGTGTCCATCATGCGGCTCCAGGCGTGTTTGTAATCGGGCGGAATTGTAACACTCCGAGTTGTTGCCGCTGCGGCTCGTCACTGCACTAAGAAAGTGCGTCTGGACCGATTCGGCTGCCATCGTGGTGCGCGCCGCTTGGCTGCTGATTCTACGAAAATGACATAAGTATTTAATGTTAAATAAAAAACC
>JACQEQ010000442.1 GCA_016200445.1 Gammaproteobacteria bacterium
ATCTGGAAGAAGTGAGCTTCACCTATCGCAAAATTGCCTGGACGCACGAAGCAGGCGGCACGCAGGGTATGGACGACTGGCGCACGCCGAATCGTTGATCGACCTACGTTGTAGCGCTCCGCCGGGTTCGCCGGCGGAGTTTTTTCATTCGGTCTTCCTGTCGGCACGGATGCATTTTGCATGGCACTATTAACCGGCAACATTGAGCACTTTACTTTCAGCATTCCGGGCGTGGGTCAGGAACTGAAAGTGGTGGGCTTTACGGGTAACGAGAAGATCTCTGCGCCGTTTCGCTATTTTATCGAGCTTGCATGTAAAGATGCCGAGCTTGACTTCGATAGCTGTATCGGCAAGCCCGCGCTACTGACGCTGATCGGTGATCACGACAACATCGAACGCTATGTGCACGGTATCGTGCAGCACATGCACCACCTACGCCATGCTCAACAGTTCACCCTCTATAAGGTAGAACTAGTCGCGCAGCTGGACTTTTTGAAGCTACGCCAAGCTAGCCGCATTTATCAAAACACCACCGTACCGGATATTATCCAAAGCGTATTCAAAGGCGCGAACATCAGCGCGGATCATTTCAAGCTCAGCCTCAATGCAAGCTATGAAGCGCGCGAATATTGCGTGCAGTACCGCGAAACCGATTTGCAATTTGTTGCACGTCTGATGCAAGAAGAGGGTATCTACTACTATTTCGAGCACAGCAAAGACGCGCATCTGCTGATCATTACCGACAACGCGAATACACCTAAAGCCATCGGCGAACCCAGCACGGTGGCATTTCACACCGGTACCGGAACTGTGGATGCCGAAGACGCCGTGCGCGTGTTTACATACTCCGAACAAGTACAGTCGGGCGCGGTGACACTGCGTGACTTTAATTTTAAAAAGCCCGCGTTAGGGTTGCAGGCGCAGCAACAAGCTCGTCAGTTTGCCAACCTCGAAGTGTATGACTACCCAGGCGGTTATGACGCGCCGGCGGGCGGTACCAAATACGCGCAGGTGCGTCTTGAAGCATTGCAAGCGGCAGCAGATCAGGGGCGGGGCGAAAGTAATTGTCTACGTCTGCTCCCGGGCTTCCGCATGACGCTCGCCGAACACCCGCGCAAGAAAATGAATCAGGAATTTTTACTCACTGAAATGACATGCAGCGCGCACCAGCCGCAGGTGCTGCAAGAGGTCGCCGGTGGTGAGGGCACCTCGTATAACAATAATTTCAGATGTATCCCCAGTAACGTACCGTTCCGTGCGCCACAGAATATTGAAAAACCGCGTATCGACGGCGTACAAACCGCCATCGTCACCGGCCCGGCGGGCGAAGAAATTTATGTCGACGAACACGGCCGTGTGAAAGTGCAGTTCCATTGGGACCGCGACGGTCAGAACGACGAAAAAAGTTCCTGCTGGATTCGCGTGTCGCAGTTGTGGGCCGGCGCCGGCTGGGGCGCGATGTTCATTCCGCGCATCGCGCAGGAAGTTGTTGTTGATTTTATCGAAGGCGACCCCGATCGCCCCATCATTACCGGTCGCGTGTTCCACGGCACCAACCGCCCGCCGTGCAAACTGCCCGATGAAAAAACCAAGAGCACCATCAAATCCGACTCCACCAAAGGTGGCGGCGGATCCAACGAGTGGCGCTTCGAAGATCTCAAAGACAAAGAAGAAGTTTATCTACACGGCCAGAAAGACTGGAACATCCGCGTCGAGAACGACACCAAGGAATGGATCGGTCACGACCGGCACCTCATGCTGCTGCACGACCAATACGAACGCATCGACGGCGACAAACATCAAAAAGTAAACGGCGACCACAACATCAAAATCGACGGCACGTTGTCAATTGACGTTGGCGCCGATGTGCAACAAAAAACTGCGCAGCACTGCGCGCATGAGGTGGGTAGTGAAATCCATCTCAAGGCCGGGCAAAAAGTAGTTATTGAAGCGGGTGCGGAACTCAGTCTCAAAGCAGGCGGCAGCTTTGTGAAGCTGGATGGCAGCGGGGTGACGGTGCTGGGTGCTCAACTTAAATTGAATCAGGGGGGGGCGGCGGGATCGGGTGCCGGGGCGAGGCCTGTGTCGCCGGAAGTAGGGATGGGTGTTGCCAAAGAACCGTTCGGCAGCACCCAATTGAAGGATCGGTCGGCAGATAGTACCGACGCGGTACGTGACCGGTTGCCAGTAGTAACTCCGATCATTTCGCCGGCGTTAACGAAGACCTCACCGCCGACGCCAAAGGCTCTCGACTGCCCGACGACCGTCAAATTCGAAGAACACAATTCAGCTTTTGGGTTCGACAACTACACGGATGCTTCAATCCCATGGAAGTCAGTTGAGAAAGGTAAGTCGGATACCGCCAAGGCGGGCATTTCACCGCCGAAGAAGTTTGCAAACGTTAATTTTACTAGTTCAGCTACAGCTAAAGTTGCGGTTTCACCGGCTACCGCAGCATCGGATTCCCAAGTCGTTACAGTGACTGGAGTCGATGTTGGCGATGCTGAATTCAAAGCAGCGTGTGGTGGGTCTGATCTCGGAAAGATGAAGGTCAAGACCTATTCAAAGAAAACAAAAACAGTCGCTGTCCGGCTTGTTCACGAGACAAACTACAAGAGCACAAACATAAGTGATGCCGATATCAAGGCTCACCTCAAGAAAGTTTTCAAACAAGCGGTTCTTGAATTTACCGTGACACGGCTTAAGGAAAAAACAGTAGCATTCGATAAAAACGGCGATGGCAAGATCGA
>JACQEQ010000443.1 GCA_016200445.1 Gammaproteobacteria bacterium
AATACGTTTCCTTTAACTTAGGCGGCAGTTAAGTTAAGGGACGCGCCCACCGGAACTTTTGAACCCAGAGTGCGGAATGAGCGGTATTAGTGTCGAACACCGACGCCATTACTACCCTGCGATTTACCATCGTAGTCTGAAGATCCAGATCTAACTGAACTTCCATTTTACAAAAACCCGAGCAGGTGAAAACCTGCGTGAATCCCTTGCGCGCATAACGATAATCAACACGAGCAAGCAAACTCATTTCTTTGTTGTTCACGTATTGATCGCGTTCATTAATTGTGTACACTTATTTTTAGTGAACACTTTGGACTTTGGAAGTGAACAAGCGCGCGCGCATCAACCCGGTCAGAACCCCTGAAGCCACCATCCTGCGAAACGCGCTGGAGGCGTTTGAAGCCGTAACCGCGCTGGCCACGACGATAGTCAAAGTACGCGCCGAGCTGCCCGGAGGGGAAGCGGATGCAGTCATAGAACTTGCGGGCGGTAAGCAACTCATCGCGGCAGTTAAACGAACACTGACACCCGCAAATCTCGGTCAAGCCGTCGCCCAGCTTAAGCGGTTTCGTAAGCCTGGCATTCTTGTCACCGAGCACGTGACGCCGCCAATGGCCGAACGATTGAAGGAACTCGACGTGGCATTTATCGACACCGTCGGTAACGCCTATGTCCGGCTGCCGAATTTCTTTGTCTATGTTACCGGTGGTAAACCGCGCGCTCCGGCAGAACGCGAAAAGCGTGTGCGCGCGCTTCGTCCAACCGGGCTGAAGGTTATCTTTGCGCTGCTATGCCGTCCCGACTTGATCAACGCGCCATATCGAGACATTGCGGCGGCGGCGGGTGTGGCATTGGGTACGGTGAATTGGGTGTTCTTCGACCTGCGGCGACTTGGCTACGTTCGGGAAACCAAAGCGCGCGGCCGTATCTATGAAAATAGACCGGGCTTGACTGATCAGTGGGTCGAAGCCTATGCGCGCGAATTGCGCCCAAAGCTCAAGCCGCGCCGCTATCGCGTTGCGAATGGCGACTGGTGGAAGACGGAAGACCTTGCAACACTGGAAATGTGGCTGGGCGGAGAGCCCGCAGCCGCTGTCATGACCAAACACCTTCGCCCGGAAATTGTTACGATTTATGGCGATACTCACTTCGCAACTCTGGCAAAAGCTGCACACACAGTTAAGGATGAACACGGAAATCTTGAAGTGCTTGATAAATTCTGGAACTTTGAAGTACCTCGGCTCGACAAGCGCTATCCAATCGTGCCACCGCTTCTAACCTATGCAGACTTGATTGCGACGGCGGATGCCCGCAACCTCGAGACCGCACAGATCATCCGCGAGCGATTTCTTGACAAGCCCTAAAGTGCATCTCGATGCACGCACCCGCAAGTTGATCGCCGCACTCGCACACGCGGCGAACATCTTGAACATCAAGTGGATGGTGACTGGCGCTGCGGGCCGAGTGTTGCTCCTGGAATCTGTTTACGGCTTGCCCCACGGGCGCGCAACCGAGGACGTCGATTTGGGAGTGATGGTTGCGAACTGGGCGCAGTATCAAGCCTTGGTGGAGCGATTATGTCATGACATGGATTTTCATCCGGACCCAAAGCAACGCCAACGCCTTCGATTTCACCAGGATGGGATTCTGGATCTCATTCCATTTGGCGGTATCGAGTCCAGTGATCGAACCATTCGTTGGCCGCCAGACAATGACTTTGCCATGAGTGTTATGGGTTTCCGTGAAGCCTATGCCGAGGCTGTCGAAGTGCGTGCCGGCGGAATCGTTGTGCCGGTAGTAAATCCAGCTGGACTGATGCTGTTGAAGCTCGTGGCGTGGTCACAACGGCGCCACACACAACCCAAAAAAGATGCCGCAGATATAGCGTATTTACTACGCCATTACAGCGCCATCGAGACCGAGAAAACATTGTTCGACCACTATTTCGCCACAGTAGCAGCAGTAGATTTTGATATGGATCTTCCAGCGGCTCGGGTGCTGGTCCAAAAATTAGCGAGCATGGCCGCGCAAGACACACAAACATACTTTCTTGATCTATTTGATAAGGAGCTGAAGGAAAAAACTGATTCTGCTTTAGTTTGCGATATCGCCGAGCACATGACAGCGGGCGAGGAACGTGTGTGCCATTTGCTGGAAAACCTTGCTGCTGGTTTCGTGGAGAAAGCAAAACCGTAAGCAACACCCTCCCCCGCCTAAAGTTACCGGCCGTAGCGACCGAATACCAAGGTAAGGCGGGAATACTTATGAGCGATCTACTGCTGGAGCCAACATCGACGGCGCAATGGCGTCAGTTGGTGACTGATGCGCAAAGTTCGGCGCGGCAGCGCCTGGATGAAGAGCTGGAAAGTTATCTGGTGTTTTTGTTGATGCGCTTTACGCACGCGCCGCAGGTGGTGATGAGCATTGTGGCGCTGGATTATCTGGAATGTCAGCTCGCCCATGGCAAGGTGCGGCACGAACGGCTGCGCGAAGTGGGTGACCGGTGTTTGTTGTTCTCGGGTTTGTTTCCGCAGTTGGCGCAGCGTCGGCATGTGAGCGCCGATTACTATGTCAACATCGGGCAGGGCGCGTATGCGGAATTGTCCGGCACGCTGAGCCATAGCGTGGGCTCCATGTATCGACATTTGGCGCAGGGCTTTGTGTTGCTGATGGATGTGCTGCAAAACATGCGGCGGCTGGGTTCGCAGCAACCGCTGCTTGATCCACTGCACGCGCTGGAGTTGTGGAGCCGCACCGGTAGCCGCAGCGCATGGACCGAGTTGCAGGCGGCCTCGACCGGTACCCCAATCGTTCCTGAAAACAACCAACCCCATTAACGTAGGGTGGGTTAGCGGGTTTGCGTAACCCGCCAGGCGTGCGCAGCACACCACTTTTTTGAGGAGTGCCTGACGGCACGCTTGGCGGGTTACGACGCAAACAGCCGCGTCTAACCCACCCTACTTCGATTCAACGCCCCCAAACGTTAAATTCCACACGGAATGAAGCTCTGCGCGGCTGCCCGCTTTGCGCTAGAATTCCCGCCTCATTCCGCAACGTGTTTTCCTCTCGCCATGACGCAACAACGCAAAGCGGTCGCTCTAATTTCCGGCGGGCTGGATTCGATGCTCGCCGCCCAGGTGATGCTCGAACAGGGCATTCACGTGGAAGGCATCAATTTCTACACCGGGTTTTGCGTGGAGGGCCACACGCAC
>JACQEQ010000444.1 GCA_016200445.1 Gammaproteobacteria bacterium
GTAACAATCAAATTTATAGATGCTCGTCTCCGGTTGCTGCCCGGTCATCTCCCGCGTTTGGATATTTTGGATCAGCAGATTGGGTGTACATCCACCACCCGCGTATTCCATTGCTCCCTGGTTCCCGGCCAAAAAGCAAACGACTGTCTGCCGCTACGTTCTCTCAGCAAATTGCGTGATGTCTGCTTTGTTGCCGAGCATCGCGATCTGCGCGTAATTTTCCAGCTCCTTCCTAACATCGTCAAAGGCGCCAAATCGTTTGCGATCGCTTTTTTCCGGTGACTGCACCGTGAACAACACATTCTTAGGTAGCATGCGTCGTTGCTTGAGGCGTTTGAGTTTGCCGATCCACAAATCGCCGTGATTGAAAATCGCCGTGGTCTCTTCCTGGGCGAGAAAGAACGGTTTGATGATTTTTCTCGGATGATCGCCCACCACCTGCACGAACGGAAAACGCACCGCGTATTCATCGTCGCCGACCCGCTCCTCACGAAACGGATTATCCAGCACCAGCCCTTTGATGATCTGTTGGACCTTGTGCTCCATCTCTTTCTCGTGCGCCTCATGATGCACAAAATCGTGCTCCACATAGTGCTCGTACAGTTGTTCCAAAGCCTGCGCCGGATCGTTCACCAGCTTTGCGCGCGATTCTCCAAAACGCAAAATCGCCTCGCGCGGATGAATCAGCGCGGTGAACACGTCACGCAGCGCATCATCGCGCGCGTGTTCGTGCACCTTGCGAACGCGCTCCAACTCGTTTTTAAACGCGTTAATCGCGCGTATATAAACTTGCCTATCGAGTTCGCGAAAGAAATGCGTGAAACGCGCATAGCGGCGCGTCTCCAACTTGAAACCGAAAAACCCGGTTGCCGGGCACGCCAACACCACACCGACATTGGCGAACTCGCCGGTTTCCGTATACGGCAAGAACCGCAGGATCGCGTAGCGACAAGCCAACTTGTTCATGTCACCCTCCAAAAATCATTTGAGTCGCACCGTTGCAACAAAGCCCGCGCGATTTTCCAATTGAAATCCGTTTGCACCGTACGTTCGTCATCGAACCACCACCACTCCTCGGGCACAGACTCGTAGGCCTTATTGACTACCGCAAGCGCGTTGCAAAGCCGCGTTTGGTAACTCGTCTGCTCAACCAAGTCCTGAAATACTGCGTCGACCTGTCCGCCGAAAATATGGTGCGAGAGAAAATCGGGCAGCGCGAAGTCCGCGTCGAAAGCCAAATTATGGTCGATAACGACAACCTTTTCCTTAACTGCGTCCCACAACAAATTTGAATTGCTGGTCAGCCGGTCGGCATTGCGAATCCACCAGTCAAAAACCAGGATATCCCGCCGGAGCGTCACATCCACTTTATCGACATGCTCCAGCTCAAACCATAGCGCACCTACATACTCCTGGGAACCGAACGCAAGGCCCGCGCCAATTTCCTGCATCGCTTTGGGCGTCTCTTTTAACAACTCCGGCGCAATTTCAACCAATGCAAACGGCGCGACCGGCAGCCCCAGCGCCTTCGCAAGATGCGCGCAAATCCATTCCACGATTTGACTACGCCGCCCGGTGTTGCGTCCCTTCACGAAGTAATTGTGCCCGTCGGCGCCACGACAGAAATACGGACCAGAGCGTCCTTGCTCGGCCGGTTTAATGATTTCCTCGATCAATATCGGCGACGGCACGTTACATCACCTCTGTTGCCAAACCTTGCGGATTTTTTGAAGAGCCCGGCGACTTCGTCACGGATGAGCGCACCGATTCCTTCGCGGTGGCCAACGGTTCACGCTGCGTGGTCAGTTCGGCGACCACGGCTTGCATGAGTTTTTCGGCGGTGGCGTGGGAGGCGGTGAGCTGGGTTTCCAACTGGTCCACCAGGGCTATGAGTTGATCGACTTTGGCGACGATGCGGCGTTGTTCGGCGAGGGGTGGGAGTGGGGTTGGGCAACTGCGGACTTGCCGCATATTGATTGACGCCAGGTTGGTTGTTTGTTTCGAAGCTGACTCAAAGTAACTCCGGCCCTCAGGAGAGTTGAAGTAACGCTCAAACCAAACCGGGGAGATTTCCACGGCGCGCATGCGCGCACGGAATATGTGGTTCTGGTGCAGACACACAGGGATTTGCGCTCTCCAAATCGCAGCGCGGCCCACTTTGTCCCAATCACCGCCTTCGGTCATAAGAAGGTCGTTGTCGCGGAGAGCGTAGCGCTCAATCTCGTCATCGGCGATTGATACTTCCTTGACAATGCTCAGGTCGATTTCACCGCGTTTAACGTTGGCAACACGGAGATACGGCAGGGTCACCGTTTTTCGCTCGCCGAGCTTGCGACCTAGAGTGACACCTCCAGTAACGACAGCGATGTCCTCAAACCGAACGCGGGCCCACGATGGTGGAAGCGTATCGTCGGACACGCTAGGTCCATTCTCAGATATAAACGTGGTCTTTAACCCGATGCGCGCGAGGAAATCCTCGGCCGGTTCATCGTTCGCATCCTGCGGAACAAGTTTTCCTTGCACCGCGAGGGTGAGGATGGATTTGCGGAGGTCGGCGGGGGTGATGGTGTAGGAGTTGTGGAACAGGAAGTCGAGATTGGCCGGGGTGGGGGCTTCGGCGAAGCGGGCGAGGGACGCGCGGGCGAGCGCGGCGTGGCAGGTGTCGCGTTCCTGCTGCTGCGCCTCCAGCCGATCACACAAGGCCATCAACTCATCCACCTTCGCCACGATGCGCTTTTGCTCGGCGAGGGGCGGGAGCGCGATTGGCAACTCATACGCTTCTTTGCGGCTCAAACCGGGTTTGATTCCTTTGCCCAACTCATCAAGGCGAAGCGTCGAGAATAGATAGTAGGTGAAGCGAAGATCGAGATAGCTCGGAGGCCGAACGAAGTAAGCCACATCGGTCGTCCAAGAGGGGCCTGTTGCTATATTCAATGCCCCGGCTGAACCCTTTCGGCCGACAATGATCGCAGGTTCTTTTGTGAGGTAGGTGTCATGGGTTCCAACAACGCCGTTAGAGCCATACACCGGATACTCGCCGGTTTCGGTTCTCTTAGGCGCGGGAAGATTGTCACCATACTCGAACGTGAAAGCTTCACCGAGACGTCCAGAGCGCCAGTTTTCTGGTAACGCAGTGTTGTCACTTGAGGCTCCGGAGAGTTTCAATCCGACCGGCTTTTCGTTGGGGTTGTTGGAGACCAGTTTGCCGCTCACTGCAAAGTAAATCAGCAGACCCCGCATCTTCGCCACCGCATTCGGCGCATCCGCGAGCTGGTCGAATTTTTCGAAAAACCTTGCCAACTTCATGCGTCGATTCCACTGCTATTGAAAAGAGAGCAGCGCCGTCCGTTATTAACCCGGCCCGAAAATTCACTGAGGCCGTTCGGGCTGAGCTTGTCGAAGCCCTCTATCCGGCGCCCTTCGACAGGCTCAGGGCGAACGGCGGGTTTTTGTCCTTCGACTACTCGACAGGCTCGCAGCTCAGGACGAACGGGGGTAGCCTGCCCTTCGGCGGGCTCAGGGCGAACGGTTAAATCTAATCTTGTGGTCATTGCGTAAGAGCCTGATGCAGTTCTTTCTTCAACGCGGCGCGCGTATCCGCAATCTGATCGAGCAGTTTTTCGTATTCCGGCAGCAGATGATCGACATCGCCGGGGCCTTCGTCGCTCTTGTGCGGGTTCTTGAGATCAAGGTTGTAGTTGCCGGCCTTGATGGTTTCAATAGAAACGCGCCACGCCTGTTCGTTTTCGACGCGCCCAGCGAAGCGTTTCGATTCGTCTCCCCACCACGCGCGCTCTTGCTCGAACTCTTCGATGCGAATCGGTTTGCCCTTGTTGTAACTCTTGGCGCCGGGCGGATACGGGTGCTCGTAGTACCAGACCTCGGTCGTGGGTTGGCCCTTGGTGAAGAACAGCAGGTTGGTGCGAATGCCGGTGTAGGGATTGAACACGCCGTTGGGCAACCGCACGATGGTGTGCAGGTTGCACTCGGTGAGCAGCGCTTCCTTGATGCGGGTCTTGACACCTTCGCCGAACAGCGTGCCGTCGGGCAACACGAGGCCGGCGCGGCCGCCGGGTTTGAGAATTTTCATCAGCAGCACGAGAAACAGATCGGCGGTTTCGCGCGTGCGGAATTCGGACGGGAAGTTAGACTCGATGCCGTCTTCTTCCATGCCGCCGAACGGCGGGTTGGTGACGATGACATCCACGCGCTCTTTGGGCGACCAGTCGCGCAAGGGCCGTGCGAGGGTGTTGTCGTGGCGAACATTGGAGGGTTCGTCGATGCCGTGCAGCAATAAATTGGTCATGCACAGCACGTGCGGCAGATGCTTTTTCTCGATGCCTTGAAAACAATCCTGAATAATTTTTTCGTCGGCTTCGGTCTTGGCTTGTTTGCGCAGGTGCTCGATGGTGCAGGTGAGGAAGCCGCCGGTGCCGCAGGCGGGATCGAGAATGGTTTCGCCGAGGCGCGGATTCACCTGCTCAACAATAAATTGCGTGACGGCGCGTGGCGTGTAGAACTCGCCCGCGTTACCGGCGGATTGCAGGTCTTTGAGAATTTTTTCGTAGATGTCGCCGAACATGTGGCGGTCATCGGAGGCGTTGAAGTCGATGCCGTTGATCTTGTTGATGACTTGCCGCATGAGCGTGCCGTTTTTCATGTAGTTGTTGGCATCGTCAAACGTGGTGCGAATCAGAGTCGCGAGTTTGTTCGTGCCGCCGCTCAGCGTTTTAAGTTTGGGCAGCAGGGTATTGTTCACAAATTCGAGCAATGGTTCGCCAGTGATGCCCTCCTCATTGGTGGCCCAGGTGGACCAGCGCAGATGTTGCGGCAACGGCGACTTGTAGTTGTCGCGCAGCAGTTCGAGTTCTTTTTCGCGGTCGTCGAAAATTTTAATAAAAAACATCCAGCCGAGTTGCTCCAGACGCTGCGCGTCGCCGTAGGTACCGGCGTCTTTGCGCATGATGTCCTGGATGGTTTTGACGATGTTGGAAACGTTGGACATGGGTTACTCCAATTTCTTTTTTGGGTTCTCGCGACAGCCCCGTTGCACTGTTGGCGTATGGATAAAGGCTTGAGCCTGCCACATCCGTTCGCCCTGAGCTTGTCGAAGGGCGTGCATGCTGAAGCGGGTTGCCGGAAGAGCGA
>JACQEQ010000433.1 GCA_016200445.1 Gammaproteobacteria bacterium
TGGTCGTGTCTCCGTGGTGGTGTGAATGTTAACTGGCTCTAAAGTGTTGTCTTGCCGCCTTGCGGTTCTTTGCTCTAGCGTCGCAAGCGCTTGTCCGGGTATTCCAGCTTCTGTGCCAAAATTTTATGCCAGCGCTGAAACGCACCGCTAATCGATTGTTGTCATTCAACTTTTTATTTTTACAGCGGGGGTTCTGGGTGAAATTTCCCACGTCGCGTAACAATCAAAACTGCGCGAATCAACGCACACTCCTGCATGTAACTGCGCCGGTTACCGCACTTTCGTGCTCGATTCGAGACCTGCGTTCCGGTGGTTGGGTTGGCGCTTGCGCAAGGCGCCCTCTAAAATGGCCGGCACCGCACGTTACGCGCTTTCAAAATAGCATCAGGGGATTCGCAGTCTATGCAAACAACAACCAACTGTGCGCTAAGAATTAAATTGTCTAGATCCGCCGTTATTGCAGCATGCATCTCTTCCGCTTCTGCGCTTGCCAGCAGCAAAGCAAATGATTCTGAGCTTTATGTTTACGGCGGCATCACCACGGTGGTGCAAAAAATTCAAAGCAGCGCTCCCGAAACCGTGGTCGGGAGATTTGGTTCCGCGTTATCGGCCGATTTGTTTCTGGAAAAAGGCGTCTTCGATGGCAAAGCCCTGCTCTATATAAATCACTCGCAAGGTTACGATCCCTTACCCAGCTCCAACAGCGACTATGAAGGGTCAACGGGCGGTGCGCTTGGCGAACCGGCTTACGATGAAGGTTTTTCCGACACGCGTATTGCAGAAGCGTTTTACGAAGCACCCCTCACCCACGTGTTGACCGTGACAGTCGGAATGTTCAGCCCGCAACGCTATTTCGATAACAATAACATCGCGAGCGATCAGACTCGACAATTTCTCGGCCACCCGTTCATCAACAACTCGGCAATTGAATTCCCCGGCCATCGATCGATCCATGCGTACCCGGGCGGCGTCCGCCTCAGCGCCCCGTTAGGAAAAAGCATCACGCTGCAAGGTGCGCTATTTGAAGATGCACAAGATTATTCCGGAACCTTCGGTCACACCTTCGCCATTGCCGAAGCTGACTTGGCTTTCGGAACCGGCAATGCCGCCACCAACCTGCGATTGACCACTTGGAAAAGCAATATCAATAAAACCAGCGGCATCGCGCTAAGCGCTGACCGAAATCTTGGCGAGGACTACAGTGTATTTGCACGCTACGGCGTTAAAACCCTACCTGCTGTATCGCCCGACCCCACCATGGATGACTTCGCCAGTTCAGTTAAAACAGCACTTAGCGCCGGTGGCCAAGCGATCATCGGCGGCGATTTTACCGTAGCACTCGGCTACTGTGTGGAAACGCCGAACGATAAAACCTTAGCAAAATCTACCTGGATCGATACCTACGTAAGCTATGCAGTCAACGACAGCGTACGCCTCGCCGTGGATTATCAGTCGATCAAAAACAAGACGTTCGGCCACCCGATTAATGCTCTGGTCGACAGTGCAACCGTGGTTTCCGGACGGCTGCAAGTGGATTTTTAGCCGCAAGGAGGCATGACAATGAAAATGTTTTTTCAGGGATTCAGCGCGGTTGTTGTCTGTTCAATGTTCGCTACAGCACCGGCCTGCGCGATGGATATTGACAATTACATCGACGTTGCAAAACAAGCCGCAAGCACCGTGAAAAAAGGCAAACTCAAAGATATCGACAAGCTCATTGCACAACAGGAAGAGTTGATTCGCCTGGCGGTGGAAGGCGCTTTGAAATATGCCGAAGAAAATTCGGCGCGCCGTAAAATGATGCACCTGCTAGTACTCAACTCCTAGCGTATGAAACACCTGACCCTCGACGCCATGGAACAAGCCTGGCAAAACGGCGACTACCTGCGACGCAACGGCATCGAAATCGGTAACTTGGCACACACCGATGCGGCAATGAGCTACTACCACGCCGTCGTCCATCCCGCAGCTGTAATCATTGCACTGACCGAATACAAAAAAACTAAAGACCAGGAACTTCTGCACAAAGCCGAAGACGAGTTAAATGAGGTGGTGGTGCAGGTGGAGCAGTTACGGGGCGGTGGAAACGAAAAAAGCAAGAAATAGTATTCAAAAAAACGGCGGTTTTGACGCCACCGTTTTTATATTCCTACTCTGTAACAGCAAGTGCTATGGACAGCCTCCCTGCCCAGGTGTCGAGGAACAATCGACGAGTACCCTCAGGGGAAAGGCAGCTGAAACACCAGCGCAAGTAAATGTAGTTGACGAACAGGTGGCACTGTCCGTTACGCTAATTCTATCGAGGTATTCATAGGTTGTCGTAGAATAACCTGCTCCATACAACGCATTAAGTGACCTAGCACCGGCGGGCAAAGAAGTAGGCATCGTGTATTTTCCATAATTAGCCACACAAGCCACTGGCGATCCACTTGGTGAACAAGCAACTACAGTACCTTTATCGGTTCCATAAACATCATAGGTGCCATCGGCAAAATTCGGCACCGTGTAGGTAATCCCACTGGATTTCTCCACAGCATATTGAGTCGAATTTACCGACAGCACGCCGCCTAAAGTCAATGTAAACGGAGAATGCGGCATAATACACGCCTCGCCATCCGCTATCAGATAACGCAATCCAAAAGGTAATGTACCAGTCGTTTCCGTGCCCTGGACTTTGGTGCGGGCACGGGCGCGCACGTCGATCCACGGCGCGTATTGCTTTAGATACGTGAGTTTAAATGCACCAATGCCCTTGCTGTCGGTCGTTACCGTCCCGGGTGAAGTACCTGCTGCCGAATTATGCGGGGTCGCTTCGCCATCCTGGTTAGAGTCTTCGTCCACCGCCGATGCCGGTGGACGATCCAGAATTAGATCTTCGTCGATATCTTCATTTGAAAATGGGCCGCCAGAATAATACGGCACACATTTCTTGGTATTTGGATCGGGGTCTTCGTCGTACCAGACACCGGAATAATACGCGGACGGCCACAGTGACAGCGTCACATTGGCACCCGATACTGCATTGCCATTCGAATCGGCTACTTGCGCAGACATGTCCATGGAGTACTTGGCAGTATTGGTGTCGTCCAGTTCAATCAAGGTTGAATGACCCAACACCACCGAGCCACCGACGCCGCCGATCACGACATTAATCGTATCGGAAATGTCGGGCGTAAATGTCACGGTCGCGCCAGACGCATGCGCTGCCGGGTTAGTGCCGCCATAGCCACGTGTCACGACCCATGAGTTGTTATTCGGCGTGGTATTCACCAGCATTTTTTCGGAATCAACCAGCACGACAAAGTTTGAAGTCGGAAATGCGGTGTTACTCGCGACCGCAACCGTGGTGCCGTAATAATCCACACTCGCTCCGATCAAGTGTGTCGCGGCGGTGGAACCGTTATAGCCACGCACCACGGTCCACGTAGTAGTTGGGGCCCCAAAGCTTGTAACTAACATTTGCTCAGACCCAATGACCACTATGAAACCGGGTGGCGGCGTTGAGAATCCAGCAATGCTCGCAACATCAATCGACGTTGCCGTCGTTGTGGGGATCGCTGCAGCCAGCGTTGTGGCAATAGCGGGTGAGGGTAGCGCGGCAGACAAGGTCGTCGTTACCGTCGTCGGTGACAAAACTGTGGCCTTCACGGTGACGGCGTTTTGCCCGGAAGGCGACACGCCCGATTTCAACGTCGTCTTGACCACACCGTACACATCCGTCAAGCCAAAACTCTTGGTGATCTCTTCGCCACCGCCGGTCGCATGTTGCAAAGTGAATTGCACCGGCACTTGGTAAATCGGGAAATTGCCGCTGGCGTTGCTGGTCACCACCGTGGCGGTGAGATTAGCCTCGTAATCCGTGGTGGTGGTTTTAAGTGGTAACACGTTCAGATCACTTTGAATAAATGTTTGCGCTGCGTTAGATACGGGCGGCGACATCGCCACCGACATCGACGCAAAGGTATCGGGATTATTGAGATCCACAACGTAGACCGTGGCAAACCCATGGTCACCGGCATTCGACACCAGCGTGGCGGTCGCGGTGCCACTCCCCGAGCTGCTGCTGAATACTACGTCGGTACAAGCCGATCCGCAGGACGTTCCTGTTACTGCACTCCAGGACCCAATCGTCGAAACAAACCGGACCGTGCGTACTCCGGCAGCTGCAGTTAATTTGCTGGCGTCAGCGGTCACGGTAAATGCCGTCGTCGAGCCGTTCGCGTACATGGTGGTGTAGTTCGTTCCTGCCACCGGCGTCGGCGCGGTGATGCGGAACGGGTTATCAAGTGCCACGTTTTGCACAGTAAATTTTTGTTGTGTGGAAGTACCTAACCCAGACGCGGTGAGATACACATCGCCGGAGCTCACGCCGGTGAGCGTGACCTTCACCATACCCACAGAATCGGTAGTCACTAGCGACGACGATAATGCTGCACCACCCGGCGCGGCTGTGGTTCCGCCACTGTTCCCCGCGATAGTGAAACTGATCGGCACGTTGTAGACGCCCAGACCTGCGGCATCCTTGGCCACGACGGTAACCGACTGTGTGATGCTGGCGCCGGTGACAATGAGCATGGTTTGCGTTGTGCTCAGCGTTAGCGTCGTACCTTTAATCGTGATCGGCACCGACACAGCGCTCAGACCGGTAATCGCAGCGCGTACATACACCACGCCGTTGGCGGGGTTGTCGGACGCGGCGCTGAAATCCACGCTGGCAGCGCCGGTTTCATCGGTGAATGCTATCGAGGAACTCAACTTACCTGCGGAGGTGTTGCTGGCGGACACCGCCGTAAACGTCACTTGCACATCTTTGATCGCCGCGCGGCTTTCATCCAACACTGTGGCGGTGATCTTTGCAATATCTTGCGCGTCGGATTTTATTTCCTGTACCGAGGAGCGGATCGTTAAATAACCTGCGGTCGTTGTACACCCTGCAGCGGTGGGATCGGCGGTACAACCCGGTGAAGTCCCACCCGTCCCAGTCCCCGGTGTGCCGCTCGTAGACGCGCTCGCCACAAAACTGTCCCCGCTGCATGCCGACAAAAATGTCATGACACACAGCAGTCCTGCCAGTTTCCAAAGATCACGCATGGTTTGCCTCCCTCGATTTAGCGTTGACCAGAGATGTGTTGCGGTGAGTCGCGTGGTTTGCATAATTTCGTTCTCGAAAATTCATGTGATGGATGATTGAGCAACAGACCAAAATTCAGTCGGGCGGCGATATAACGTTCGCGCAACACGTTATCGGATGAAGTGATGAAGCCTTTAGCTGCTTATCTCGTAATCTGTGCGCGTGGCACGCACACCGATAAACTTGGGGTGTGGTTGTGTGATTTTTCCCGCAAAAATTTGGTGCTAAAAATTTGATGCACAACGCGTATGTGCTGGGCGATGGGTGGCTTGGTCGGCGTTGTTGAGAAGACGGTATGAACCGGAAAACCGCTAGATTGGCCATTTTGTGGCGAGAACACACCGCTGCGCTGTTTCGCAACTGCGCGTTACTTGCTAGAGTGCCTGCGCCGCCATGAACCCAACGATCCGCACTGAGATTTTTCAGCGCTTACGCGCACACACTCCCCAACCAACGACCGAACTGATTTATCAGTCGCCGTTCGAGTTGTTGATCGCGGTGATTCTGTCTGCGCAGGCAACCGACAAGAGCGTGAATAAGGCAACGCAAAATTTGTTTCGCGTCGCGAATACGCCGCAAAAAATTTTGGCGCTGGGCGAGGCAGGATTGAAGGACTACATTAAGACCATTGGTCTGTATAACGGCAAAGCGGCGAATATTATCAAGACCTGTACACTGCTGGTCGAAAAACACAACGCGATTGTGCCTGATGAGCGCACAGCGCTCGAAGCATTACCCGGGGTGGGCCGCAAAACCGCGAACGTGATTTTGAACACGGCATTCGGCCAGCCGACGATCGCGGTGGACACGCATATTTTTCGCGTCGCCAATCGCATCGGATTGGCACCGGGCAAAACCGTGTTGGACGTGGAAAAAAAATTATTGAAGGTCGTGCCGGACGAATTCAAACACGATGCGCATCATTGGCTGATTTTGCACGGGCGTTACACCTGCATCGCACGCAAGCCGCGTTGCGGTTCGTGCGTGATCGAAGATCTGTGCGAGTACAAACTTAAGACGGAGGCGACCTGACATGTTGTTCGGCTCGAATCGGCAAACGATGCGCCGCTATTTTTTCGACACCTGGCGCAAATCCCAAGCAAACCAAGCGCTGGAACCGCTGGAAATCCAGATTGCGCAGGTAATTGCGATCCATCCCGAATATCACGCGCTGGTGGAAGACGAAGACGCACTCGACAAGGATTACTTACCCGAGGAAGGCGCGACCAATCCGTTTCTACATTTAGGCATGCATCTCGCGCTGCGTGATCAGTCGATGACCGATCAGCCGCCCGGCGTGCGTGATCTGTATTTCGCTCTGACCAAGAAATTCGGCGACGACCACGCAGCCGAACATCAAATGATGGAGTGTTTCGGGGAAGTGTTGTGGAACGCGCAGCGCAACAATAGCGAGCCAGATCAGACTGCGTATTTGCAATGTTTGCAGAAGCGGGCGGGGATGTAGGAGCGCGGTAAGCAACGCCCCTACGCGTTATTCAATTAGTTGAAATGGCAGACGTAATCGAGCAGCTCACTGATGTCGATTTCGAAATGTGAATTGCCGGGAATAGTGATGCTGTCACCGGGTTCGTATTCATCCCAGCTTTGACTGTTGGCCAGCTTCACACGGCAACGGCCTTGCAACACGTCGATGACTTCCGGCGCCTGGGTATTGAAATGGTAAACACCTGGCAACATCACACCCAGGGTTTTCATTTCACCAGTCGCAGTGGTCACGGTGCGGCTGGTGACTTTGCCGCCGTGGTAAACATTGGCTTTGTGTTTGATGGTGGCGTTTTTGTATTCCATGGGCTCCTCATTGCATATCTAACCTGAACCACCCCACCCCTACGGGGCACCCTTCCTCGAAAATAAGGAGGGGAGTAACACTCTTTCTCCCCTCCTCATGTTCGAGGAGGGGTGGACGCGTAGCAGACTGGGTGGTTGCGGTTGTTAGTTGTTAAAACTTCGGTGCCCCGCGCTTCTTCGCCGCGATACGCAAACGCAGCGCATTGAGCTTGATAAACCCAGTGGCATCGGCTTGATTGTAACTACCTGCGTCTTCTTCGAAGGTCGCGATCTTGGTGTCGAACAGGCTGTCCTTGTCGGACTTGCGACCGACCACAATGACGTTGCCTTTATACAATTTCAAACGCACCACACCGTTCACGGTGGCTTGCGACGCATCGATCATTTTCTGCAACATCAGGCGCTCCGGCGACCACCAGTAGCCGTTGTAAATCATCGACGCGTAGCGCGGCATCAGCTCATCTTTGAGATGCGCGACTTCGCGATCCAGCGTGATCGACTCAATCGCGCGATGCGCTTTGAGCATAATAGTACCGGCTGGGGTTTCGTAGCAGCCGCGCGATTTCATACCCACGTAGCGGTTCTCGACAATGTCGGTGCGGCCTACGCCGTTGGCGCCGCCGACTTCGTTGAGCTTGGCCATGAGATTCGCCGGGCTCCACTTCTTGCCGTCGATAGCCACCACGTCGCCGGCACGAAATGTCAACTCTAGATACGTCGGCTTGTTCGGCGCTTTTTCCACTGGCACCGTCCAGCGCCACATGGATTCTTCGGCTTCCGACCACGGATCTTCGAGCACGCCGCCTTCGTAAGAAATATGCAGCAGGTTGGCGTCCATCGAATACGGCGACTTCTTGCCCTTTTTCATTTCGATGGGAATGCTGTGTTTCGCCGCATAGGCCAGCAGCGTTTCGCGCGAGGTGAGATTCCACTCGCGCCACGGCGCGATCACGCGCACGTCTGGCTTCAACGCATAAGCGCCCAGTTCAAAACGTACCTGGTCGTTACCTTTGCCGGTGGCGCCGTGCGAGATCGCGTCGGCGCCGGTTTCATTGGCGATCTCCACCAGGCGTTTCGCAATCAACGGCCGCGAAATCGATGTGCCCAGCAAATATTCACCTTCGTAAACAGTGTTGGCGCGAAACATCGGGAA
>JACQEQ010000048.1 GCA_016200445.1 Gammaproteobacteria bacterium
CCCAGGCGCCCCACCGAGGTCGTAATCGGTGTGAAGCCCAGATCGCCGGGGGTGAAATAAAATTTCTCGTGGAAGCCGGGATCATCGGGGATGTGCATTTTGCGGTATTTACCGGCAATCGTGCCGTCGCGCTCCAACACCACGGCGGTGTTGTGATACAGACCTGCGGCACGCCGTTCGAATAACGATGCGACAATGACAATACCGAGCTCTTTGGCGAGTGCGCTCAAGACGCTAGTCGTGGGGCCGGGAATTGACTCGGCGTGATCGAAGTTTACCGGGTCTTCGTGCTGGCAAAAGTACATGCCGGTGTGCAGCTCTTGCAGCAGCACCAAGCGCGCACCACGGCTCGCGGCATCGCGAATGCCCGCGATACTGGCGGCGAGGTTATGGTCGCGATCGTTGGTGCAAGCGTGTTGTACACACGCGACGGTGAGAGTGCCGGCCACGCGAAATCCTCATGCTGAGGCGCCGCGAGTAACGGCGCTTGAGGCCATATTATAGATTAAAAGGCCATATTATAGATTAAAGCGCAGGCAGTACGCCGGACGGTAATTGCATGCTGATGCAGTGCAGGCTGCCGAACTGGTAAATCAACGGCAGGCAGTCGATGGGCACGATTTGGCGTTCCGGAAAACATTCGTGCAGGCGGGTGAGGGCGAGCGCATCGGCAGCATCGCGATAGGTCGGCACCAGCACCGCGCCGTTGATGATCAAGAAATTCGCGTAAGTCGCCGGCAGACGTTTACCGTCGGCATTGGTTTTTACTTGCGGCCACGGCAACGGCACCAGGCGGTACGGTTGGCCGTGGGCATCGCGTAGCGCGTGCAGCTCCTGCTCCATCAATTGCAAGTCGAGGTAGTGTGCGTCAGTGCGGTCGTTGCATTGCACATAGGCAATGGTGTGCGCATCGCAAAAACGCGCCAGGGTGTCGATGTGGCTGTCGGTGTCGTCGCCTTCGAGGTGGCCATGTTCCAGCCACAATATGCGCTGCACGTTGAAGAACTGCATCACGCGCTGTTCGATCTGTGCGCGTGTCAGGTGTGGATTACGTTTGGGCGACAGCAAGCACTGCGTTGTTGTCAACAACGTGCCCTTGCCGTCTGATTCGATACTGCCGCCTTCCAGCACCAAGTCCATCGTCACAATTGGTGTGGCGCCAAACGCACCGCGTGCATGCAGGCGGCGGGTGATTCTATTGTCAAGTTCCGCAGCGTACTTGCCGCCCCAGCCGTTGAACACGAAATCCAGCAACACCGGTGCGCCGTCTTGCAGCAAGGTAATCGGTCCATGATCGCGTGCCCAACTGTCGTTGGACGCAGCGATGTGCGAGCCGACGCGTTGTAAATCAACCCCGCCACTTTTCAATAACAGCATGACGTGGTCGATGTGGCGCTCGTCGCGGCAGCACACCAGCAGGCGTTCGTGCGCGCACACCGCGCGCGCGATGTTGACATAAACCGGTTCAATCTCGGCAAGATACGGTTGCCAATCGCTTTGGTCATGCGGCCACGTCAGCATGACGCCGCTTTGCGGCGCCCATTCAGCAGGCAGGAGACGTTGAATAACAGGTGTATTTATCATGCTATGGAACTCGGGCCGGGGTGTAGTTTGAGACGTGCAATTTTTACCAGTTTGCCCTGGGTTTGCACGATCTCGATGATGTAATTGCCCAAGCGCATGCTGGTGCCGGGCACTGGAATGTCTTCCAAATACTCGACGATCAAGCCGTTCAGCGTTTTGGGTCCGTCGGTGGGTAACTCCCACAGCATTTGTTTGTTAAGGTCACGCAGCGTAGCGCCGCCGTCGACCAAAAAGGTGCCGTCCTCTTGTGGATACACATCTTTGATATGAGCCGCTGGATCGGTGGTGAACTCACCGACAATTTCTTCCAGAATATCTTCCAGTGTTACCAGGCCGGTGACATCGCCATATTCGTCGACGACCAGTCCGATACGCCACTTGGCGCGCTGGAAATTCACCAGCTGGGTATTCAGCGGCGTACCTTCCGGTACGAAGTAGGGATCGCGCAGCAGCGTCGTCAACGATTCCTTGGTCAATTCAGTTTTTGCCAGCAGCGGCACCGCATGGCGGACGTGCAGCATACCGAGCACATTGTTGATGTCGGCGTGATACACCGGCAAGCGTGTGTGCTCGGCCGTGGAGAGTTTGTGAATGATGACATCCAGGTCGTCGTCCAGGTCGATGCCGACGATTTCAGTCTGCGGCACCATGATGTCGTTGACGCTCGCATTGTCAAGATCGAGCACGGCGGTGAGCATTTCCTGGCCGCGCCCAGGGATCAAAGCGCCAGCTTCGCTTAAGATCGTGCGTAGCTCCTCGTGCGTGATCATCTGGCCCGGCTGACGTTTCACCGACACGCCGAACACCCGCAACAGACCGTTGGCAATCACGCCGGTCGGCCACACCAACGGGTAATAGACCACGCGTAATATCGGCTCGATCACATAGGCTGCCGGAAAAGCGACGCGCTCCGGACGCAGTGCGGCGAGTGTTTTGGGAGTGACTTCGCTGAACACCAACAGCACGAAGGTGAGCAGGCCGGTCGCGATGGCCAGACCGAAGTCGTCGAAATAACGTTGCGATAACAATGTCGCAATCACCGATGCTGCGGTGTTGGCGAAGTTGTTGCCCAGCAGAATAAAGCCGATGAAGCGGTCGGGTTTTTCCAGCAGCCGTGCGGCGCGCATCGCCCCCGGGTGCTTGGCGCGCACCAAGTGGCGCAAGCGATAACGATTGAGACTGATGAGGCTGGTTTCCGCCGCCGAAAAAAACGCCGATGTGATGACAAGCGCGACCAGCGCAATCAGCAAGGTGTTGGTGGAAATGGTTTCCATGAAATTACCGGATGGCGCGCAGTCAGCGGCCGAGCAACAACTCTTTAACGAGCTTGACGCCGAAATAAGCCAACAGCAGCACCACGAAACCGCTTAAGACCCAGCGCACGGCGGTGCGGCCGCGCCAGCCGAAACGCCAGCGTCCCCACAGCAATACCGCAAAAAAACACCACGCGATGATCGACAAAATGGTCTTGTGTGCCTGGTGTTGTGCAAACATGTTGTCGATTTGCGGCAGGCCGGTGAGCAGCGACAACGTGAGGAATACAAAACCAACGGCAATCATCTGAAATAATAATGATTCCATGGTCTCCATCGGCGGGAACGCGCGGATAAATCCGCCGGGATGCTTGGCGCGCAGCGAGTTGTTTTGCACCCACAACACCACCGACTGGAGTGCCGCGATGCTGAGCGTGCTGTAGGCCAGGATGGAAATTACGATGTGGTAGCGCAGCTCGGCCGCATCGGCGGTCAGTAAAATATGCGTGGCCGAGAAGGTAAGCTCCAGCGCAAGCGCCACGGCGGCGGAGGGTAAAATGACCACGCCGAGGCTCTCTACCGGTTTCGACAGCGACGCGAGCAGCAGGAGCGCTGCGGCTAACCACGTCATCAACGAAATCGCGTTATAAAATCCGAAATTCAAACCGCCAGCGGCGCTGGCAAAGATATTGGTGTACAACACCTGGGCATGCAGAATCACGGCAACGCCGGCAATCAGCAGTAGCCAGATTTTGCGGGTGCGTGCGAGTAAGTGTTCGGCCGGCAGACGCGCGAACAAGCGTGCAGCGAGTGCGAAACCCACGCTCAGATAAGTCACTATGGCAAGCAAGGTGGTGAAATTCGTGTTCACGGATTTTTGGTCGTTATAGTTAGGGATGGCGTATTACGCGCGATTGAAAAGTTTACCCGTGCCACATTATTTAAGCTAAATATTTATCGAAGTTTAAGCTAAAGTAATTTAGCTTGTTGAAGCTACACAAAAAAACTACGCGGATCGGGACAGCAGTAATGCGCTTACAGATTTTAGGATGCAGCGGTGGCATCGGCGTTGATCGTCGCACGACTTCATTACTCGTCGATGACGATATCCTGATCGACGCAGGTAGCGGGGTAGGCAACTTGTCGCTTGAGGAGATGGCCACCATCGGCCATGTATTCCTTACCCATTCGCATCTGGATCATTTTGCATTCCTGCCGCTGTTAGTCGATACCATGTTTCCGCAAATCGTCGAGCCGATTGTGATTCATGGGCAGGCGGCGACGCTCAAAGCACTCCAAGACCATATTTTCAATTGGACGGTATGGCCCGACTTCGCTAAGTTGCCGACGGTGAAAAATCCAGTGATGCGTTATGAAGTCATGGCCCCGGGTGAGGTCTACCAGCTCGGCGACCGTACACTGGAAATGATTCCAGTGAATCACATTGTGCCGTGCGTCGGTTATCGTGTCGCAAGTAAGGGCGGGGTGTTTGCGTTTAGCGGCGACACTACGACCAATGACACGTTATGGGAGGCGCTCAATCGCCATGATCGTTTGGACTTGCTGATGGTTGAAGCCGCATTTCCGAATGCTGAGCTCGCCCTGAGCAAGGCAGCTCGCCACTACACGCCGAATTTACTGGCGGCCGATATCGTCAAGCTCAAACACCAGCCGAGAATTTTCATCAGTCACCCCAAGCCTGGCCAGGAAACCGTCATCTTCGACGAATGCCGCGCCGCGATGCCGGATCGCGATGTCAATTCATTATCGGGCGGCGAAGTTTTTAACCTATAATTCTGCGCAGTCGTTGTTTCGCTTTTTCCCTGTGAGGTTGTTTCCATGTTCGAAAGCCTGACCGAACGCTTGGCGCGTGTCGTAAAAGACATGCGCGGCTTAAGCCGCATCACCGAAGACAACGTAAAAGACACGCTGCGCGAAGTGCGCATGGCGCTGCTCGAAGCCGATGTGGCCTTGCCGGTGGTGCGCGATTTCGTCGAGCACGTGAAGCAACGCGCGGTCGGCGTCGAAGTCAGCGGCAGCCTGACACCGGGTCAGGTGTTGGTGAAGGTGGTGCGCGACGAATTGGTGCGTGTGATGGGCGAAACTAACACTGCGCTGGATCTGTCGACGCGTCCGCCGGCGGTGATTCTGATGGCCGGATTGCAGGGCTCCGGTAAAACCACCACGGTGGCCAAGCTCGCGCGCTTTCTGACCGAGCGCGAGAAAAAGTCGGTGCTGGTGGTCAGCGCCGATGTGTATCGGCCCGCCGCCATCGAGCAATTGCAGAAACTCGCGCACGAAATCGGCGTGGATTTTTTCGGAAGCGATCCGTCGCAAGATCCGGTAGTCATCGCGCAGGCTGCACTGCGGCAGGCGCAGGTGCAATCCAAAGATGTGTTGATTGTCGACACCGCTGGCCGTTTGCACATTGACGACGACATGATGCGCGAGATTCAACGTCTGCACGCCGCGCTCAACCCGATCGAAACGCTGTTCGTGGTCGACAGCATGACGGGTCAGGACGCGGCCAATACCGCGAAGGCTTTTAACGACGCGTTACCGCTGACCGGCGTCGTGCTCACCAAGACCGACGGCGATGCGCGCGGCGGCGCGGCGTTGTCGGTGCGCCACATCACCGGCAAGCCGATCAAGTTCATGGGTATCGGCGAAAAAACCGGCGCACTTGAACCGTTTTATCCCGACCGCATCGCCTCGCGCATTTTAGGCATGGGCGACGTGCTCAGCCTGGTGGAGCAGGTCGAGCGCGGTGTTGACAAGGAAAAGGCTGACAAGCTCGTGCAGAAAATGCACAAGGGCAAGGGCTTGAATCTCGAAGATTACCGCGACCAGTTGCAGCAAATGCGCTCGATGGGCGGCTTGGCCAACATGATGGATAAACTACCGGGCATGAGCCAGCTCCCGGAAGCCGCAAAAAATCAATTTAACGACAAAGAACTTAAACGTCTGGAATCTATCGTCGGTTCGATGACTACTCAAGAGCGCCGCCACCCCGATATCATCAACGGCTCGCGCAAACGCCGCCTTGCACAGGGCTCCGGCACGCAGGTGCAAGATGTCAATCGCTTACTCAAGCAATTCACGCAGATGCAAAAGATGATGAAAAAAATGGGCGGGGGCGGATTTGCACGCATGATGCGCGCGATGAAGGGCCGTGTTCCCCCGGGCATGACATTTTAGCGAAGCACGCAACTAAAGTACCCCCTTCCCCCGTGTTGGGAGAAGGAGTACTTTGTTTTCGTGGGGACGCTTCTTTGCATTTTAATGCCGCAGCGCCGCCGATTCGTAACGCAATCCAGTCCGTCAGTCATTCTAGGGCGTGCCATCCTGGGGAGGATGTTCGACATGAACCGTTCATCGAGCGGCACCAATAAATGTCAAATCATGATCCTCATGGCGCTGCTATTGTTCGGCGAAGCGGCCGGCACGGAGTCTCCGGTGGCGCCGCCGCTGCAGATGGGCATTCTGCCTTATCTCAGCACCGAGCAGATATTCCGGCTGTTTACCCCAATGAAAAATTATCTGGAGCAGCGGCTGGGGCGCCAGATCGTCATGACCACGGCGCCGGATTTTCGCACTTACGTGGCGCGTGCCGCACACCTGGATTACGACATCTACCAGACCGCGCCGCATTTCGCGTTGTTGGCCGAGCAGGAGTCCGGCTACCGGCGCGTGGCGCGCATGACGCGCAATCTCGATGCAGCGATCTTCGTGCGCAAGGACGACCCCGCCCGGCGCGTCGAAGATTTGCGCGGCCGGCGTGTTGCCAGTCCCAATAAACTAGCGTTGACGTCGATCCTGGGCGAGCAGATATTGCGCGGTCATGGCATGGAGGCCGGGCGCGGCTACGAGTTGCAGGAAGCGCTGTCGCATAACAACGCATTAATGCGGGTGGCGGAAAACGATGCCGATGCAGCATTCACGTCAATGGTGGTGCTCGAACACATGCCGCCTGCGCAGCGCGACCGCCTGCGCGTATTGCTTGCGGCACCGCAGCTACCGCAATTAATGATCATCAAGCTGGTGCTGGCCAGCACTGCGGTAGAAATTGTCATGCTTGGTGTTCTGGTGTGGAACAGCACCCGCATTGCCGACGAGGCCATCAGCCGCAGCTTCGAAAAGCGCGCCGAGATGCTGGCCCCGTTGCTCAACGCCAGCATCGCCCCGGCGCTGGCGCAGCGCGATTTCGCCACGTTGGACGATTTGCTGGAAAAAATCGTCCAGCGCGAAACCATCGTCTACATCGAAGTCCGCGATGCGTTGAATCGTGCGGTCAGTGCACAAGGTCCGGTTCCGCCGGGCGATGCGCTGGACGTATCGGCGCGGCGCGGCGACGGGATTTTCGATCAGGTGCTGGATGTAAAACTCGGCGGCAGCCGCATTGGCCACATCCGCTTCGGTGTCAACGTCAGTCTGCTGGATGTCACGGTCGACCAGCTGCGCTGGCAAGGATTGTCCATCGCCGCGCTGGAAGTGATCTTGACATTTTTATTTCTGACGCTGCTCGGCTATCTGCTCACCCGCCATCTGCGCATGTTGTCGGATGCCGCGCGCAACATGGAGCAGGGCGACTATGAAATCATGCTGCCGGTGGGCGGTTCCGACGAGGTGGCCGATACCGCGCATGCGTTTAACACCATGGCGCGGGCGGTGGAGTCTAGCCTTGGCACGTTGAAAAAAAATCAGGCGCTGTTAAAGGCCATCATCGACAACAGCTCGGCGGTGATTTACCTCAAAGATCTCGACGGACGCTTCATGCTGGTCAACCGCGAGTTCGAACGCTTGTTCGGGTTGGACGCCGCGCAGATCGTCGGCAAATCCAACCACGAGCTGTTGTCAAAAGACGTGGCCGATGCCGTGCGCGCCAACGACATTACCGTGATCGAGCAAAATATTGCGTTGCAGTTCGAGGAAATGGTGCCGCTGCGGGACGGACCGCACAATTACCTGTCGGTAAAATTTCCGTTGCAGGACGAGACGGGGCAGGTGGTTGCAACGGGGGGTATCTCGACCGACATCACTGAACGCAAACATTCGGAGCATTGGCGCGAGGGGCAGAACCAGATATTGAAACTGATAATTTCAGACGCGGGGTTATCGGTAGTGTTGGATGCGCTGGTACGGGTGATCGAATCGGAACATGAAGGTGCCATCGGTTCGGTGTTGCTACTCGATGCCGATGGTGTGCGTTTGCGGCATGGTGCTGGACCGGATTTGCCGACGGCGTTTATGCAGGCGCTGGATGGTACCGAAATCGGCCCGGCGGCCGGGTCCTGCGGCACGGCGGCATATGAGCGGCGCGTGGTGATTGCGGAAGATGTTCAGACGGATCCGCGCTGGGCCAATTACCGCGAGCTTGCGGGCCGCTACGGTTTGCGCGCCTGCTGGTCGCAACCGATATTTTCCGCGCAGGGCGCAGTGCTTGGCACATTCGCGATGTATTACCGCACGCCGCGCCTTCCCACCGAATACGAGTTGCACATATTGCGCGATGCCGAATCCCTGGCAACGCTGGCCATCGAAAGTGCGCGCACACGCGCAGAGCTCGTGGCCAGCGAGCAACGTTTTCGCGCCACATTCGAGCAAGCCGCAGTGGGCATGGCGCAGATTTCACCGGACGGTCGCTGGCTGCGTGTAAATCAACGGCTGTGCGACATCACCGGTTATGGGCGCGAGGAACTGCTTGCCCGCAGCTTTCATGACATCACTCATCCGGACGACCTGCCGATCGATATAGACAATATGCGGCGCCTGTTGGCCGGCTACATTCCGGCTTACGTGCGCGAGAAGCGCTACCTCCGCAAGGACGGCACGCCGGTGTGGATCAACCTGACCGCATCGTTGGTGCGCACCCGAACCGGCGCCCCCGATTATTTTATTTCAGTCATCGAGGACATCCGTGCGCGCAAGCAGGCAGTGGATGCGTTGAAGGACAGCGAGCGCTTTTTCCGCAACGTGCTCGACGGCCTGCCGGTGATGGCCGGAACCTTGACGCCGCAGGGGGTGTTGATATTTGCGAATCGGTCCGCGTTGATGGCGGGTGGGCTGTCGTCCGAAGAGGTGATCGGCAAACCGCTCGTGGACAGCTACTGGATATCATGGTCGCAATCGGCGCAGCTGCGTATGAGCGATGCGATTGGACGTGCCGCCGCTGGCGAAATTGTGCGTTACGAGGACCAGGTGCGTATGGCTGGCGGTCAAAAACGCAATGTCGAGATCGCCATCGTTCCACTGCGTGATACGCAGGGATGCGTGACGCAGCTCATTACGTCGGGTTTTGATATTACCGAGTCCAAGCGCACCGCTGCGGAAATCCACACGCTCAATACCGAGCTCGAACAGCGCGTGTTGGAACGGACCACGCAGCTTGCGGCGGCGAACAAAGAACTGGAAGCCTTCGCGTATTCGGTCTCGCACGACTTGCGCTCGCCGTTGCGCGCTATCGATGGATTTTCGCAGGTATTGATCGACGATTATGCGCCGCATTTGGATGCTGTGGGCCAAACCTATCTTGAACGCGTGCGCGCCGCGACCCAACGCATGGGCGTGTTGATCGACGACTTGTTGTTGTTATCGCGCGTGTCGCGCCAGGACATGGTGCGCAAAGATGTCGATTTAAGCGCGCTTGCGCAGGATGTTGTCGTGGAGTTAATGCGCAACGCAGCGCAGCGCACGGTAACATGGATTGTCGCCCCCGGCCTGCATGCCCAGGGCGATGCGCGCCTGCTGCGCGTGATGCTGGACAACTTGTTGAGCAACGCATGGAAATACACCTCGAAAAAACCGGCTGCCAGCATCGAGTTCGGCGTGACCGAACATCCCGGCGGGCACGTGTATTTTGTACGCGACAACGGCGCGGGTTTCGACATGCAATACGCGGACAAGCTGTTCGGCGCGTTTCAACGCATGCACAAGGCGGAGGAATTTCCCGGCACCGGAGTGGGTCTGGCGACGGTAGCGCGCGTGATCCATCGCCATGGCGGGCGCATCTGGGCGCAGGCTGAAGTGGGCCAGGGCGCGATATTTTTCTTTACACTGGCACCGTGATTTTTTCAGATTAAACATGCGTGATTTATCCCCTCGTTAATTTTCAAGGAGGGGTGGACGCGCAGCGGATAGGGTGGTCGCCGAAGGTTCCTTCCGCCCTATAGCGGCGCGGTATTTTATTTCACCTTGTCGAGTGGGGAGGTTCGCGCGTGAAGCTACGAATGTTGATATGGAAAGTTGGGCTAGTTTTCACTTTGGGTACGGCGCAAGCACTCGCCGTTGTGCCGGAATTGACGCTGGGGGTGCATCCATTCAAACCGCCCACCTTGCTGATGAAGGCGTTTACGCCGCTTGGCAACTATTTATCAGAACGGCTCGGGCGGCCCGTGGTGGTACAGATTTCGAAGGATTACCGATCCCACATTGATCTCGCGGGCAGCGATAAGCTCGACATCGCCTATCTCGGCCCGGCTCAATATGTGCATATGACCGAAAAATACGGCAAAAAGCGTATGTTGGCCCGTCAGGCAATTGCTGGTTCACCCACCTTTCACGGTAAAATATTTGTGCGTGACGACAGCCCGATTCAAACGCTCCTGGATTTGCGCGGCAAACGCATTGCACTGGGCGACCCCAATTCCACTATGAGTTATCTGTTGCCGCGCTATCTGTTACTTGAAGCCGGGCTTGCTGCCAAAGATTTA
>JACQEQ010000435.1 GCA_016200445.1 Gammaproteobacteria bacterium
CGGTCGGCGCCGTCGACGATGAATACGACTTCGTGCGCAGCGTGATCAAAACGGTGACTGGCGAACAATACTGACATGTCGTACAGGCAGCCACAGGGTTTGCCGTTACACAGGCTGCGTGCCAATCTCGCGGTAAAGTTTGTCGTGGTCGTGGCAGGTTTCACGGCGCTCACGCTCGGCTTGACCGCATGGTTTTCGTATCAGTCGTATCGTGCTGTATACCTCGAGCACCAGCATGCGAAGGTCGTCATTCTGGCGCAGTTCGTCGCATCGATTAGTCCGGATCGAATTTTTTCCTACGATTTTGTGTCGTTGCACAGCTACGTGCGCGAACTGAGCAAGACCCGTGACTTGACCTACGCTTACGTGGTCGACAACAAAGGCGAGCCGCTCACGGCATACCTGGATAAGACTGACCCGCTGGTGATGACGGCGATCCGCGCGGCGGGTAGTGAAGATATCCGCAAAGTAGTGGCGCAGATCAACCAGCTGCCGGAAGTATTTTCAGTTTCTGCCCCGATTCTGTTCAACCACGAAAGCATAGGCAGCGTCACCATCGGCGCAACCCGCCGTTTTGTGGATGACGAGCTGGATCGAATTTTATTTTGGAACGCGGTGGCTGGGATTGCGCTCGTTGTTCTGTTAAGCCTGGGCATTTTCTTAGTGTTTCGTCACAACATTCTCGCGCCCACGCAACATTTGATCGCGGGCGCCCGGCGCGTCGCGCGCGGCGAATTGCGCGAGCCGATACCGGTCGCCTCGCCGGACGAACTGGGCCAGCTGGCCGGTTCGTTCAACGAGATGATGCACGACCTCGATCAAAGCAATAATGAGCGCGCCAAAGCGCTCGACGAATTACGCGATTTGAATCGCACCTTGGAAATTCGCGTCGAAGAGCGTACCCGCGCGATTGAGATTGTAAATATCGAGCTTGAGCGCTTGGCGCTGTACGATGCGTTGACGCACTTGCCCAACCGCACGCTGTTCCAAGATCGCCTCGAACATGTGCTCAAGACCGCAGAACGCGAGCCGGAGCCCTTCGCGGTGATGCTGATGGATTTGGATCGCTTCAAGGAAGTGAACGACACTTTCGGCCATCACACCGGCGACCAGTTACTGAATCAACTGGGACATCGCTTGGTCGCGACCTTACGCGATACCGACACCATCGGGCGTTTGGGCGGCGATGAATTTGCAGTTGTGTTGCCGGCCACTAACCGTGAAAGCGCAGTGCGCGTTGCACACAAGATTTTCGAGACGTTGAAACAACCCGTGCAGTTAGAAACCATGAGTCTGATGGTGTCGGCCAGCCTGGGCATCGCGATTTATCCCGAGCATGGCTCCGATGCCAGCACCTTGTTGAAACATGCCGACATCGCCATGTATCAGGCCAAGCAATCCAAGTCTGGACATTGTATCTACGACAAAGAGCTCGACACGCACAGCCCGCGGCGCATGACCTTGATGAACGATATCCGTGGCGCCATCGACGCCGGGCAAATGCAGCTCTATTACCAGCCGATCGTCGCGTTGCGCAACGGCACCGTACGCGGCGTCGAAGCGCTGGCACGCTGGACCCATCCGGAAAAAGGCCCGATTCCACCCGACCAATTCATTCCCATGATCGAACAGACCGGCTTGATTAAAGCGTTTAGTCATTGGGTGATCGACACCGCGCTACGCCAATGGTCGATTTGGAACGCGCGCGGAATCAACGAAGCGGTGTCGGTCAACCTGTCGATGCTCAATCTGCAAGATCGTGAGTTTCCTGCCGCGCTCGCACAGCTGCTTACCAAGTGGTCGGTGCCGCCGCACGCACTGATGTTGGAAGTGACCGAAAGCGCCATGATGAGCGATCCGGAGCATGCGTTAGATACGCTGAATCATTTTCAGAGTCTGGGCGTAGACATCTCGATTGACGATTTCGGTACCGGCTATTCGTCGCTCAGTCATTTGAAACGGCTGCCGGTCAATGAAATCAAAATCGACCGTGCGTTTGTGAAGGATATGCGCTACGACAAAGACGATGAAGTCATCGTGCGCTCAACCATCGAACTGGCGCATAACCTGGGCCTGATGGTGGTGGCCGAAGGCGTCGAAGATGTGGAGACCCTAAACCTGCTAGCCGACCTGAACTGCGACTTGGCGCAGGGTTTTTATTTTGGCCGCCCGTTTCCGGCCGAACGCTTGCACTTGATCGGTGAGCCGCAACTGGTGCGGCCAATTCTCGAAGTAAAACGAAGTTAGTCACTACGGTGTGTGCACCCCTCCTCCGCAATGCTACGAAAGCAGAGTCGGTAGAGAATATGACGCTTCGCTTTCAACGCATTGTCCGCAGCATGCAATCAAATCGGCCCGTCGCTTGTTTATCTCCTTGAAACCATCACCGTAACCAAGGAGACCCCGATGAGAAAAATGCCATTCGCATGGTTGTTATTACCGTGTTTGCTTCCGACGAGCGCGTTTGCTGGTGAACCGTTGGCAGCATTGCCGCCGGTGCCAGTGCCCGACAACAATGTGCAGACGCCTGCGAAAATCGAGCTTGGAAAAATACTCTATTTCGACCCGCGCTTGTCGGGAGACGGCACCACCAGTTGCGCGAGTTGCCATACTCCGAAATTAGGTTGGGGCGACGGAAATGCGTTGTCCATCGGCTACCCCGGCACTGTGCATTGGCGTAATTCGCAAACGATCCTGAACGTGGCCTATCTCAACAAATGGTTCTGGACCGGTTCGGCGGCGACGCTAGAGGCGCAGGCCAAAGGCGCCATCACCGGGCCGCTTGCGCAAAACATGAACACCGGCCTGGCGGAGGAACGCATGCGGCAAGTGCCGGCTTACGCCAAAATGTTTAAAGACGTGTTTAACAGCGCACCGAGCTTCGATAATGCGTTGATGGCCATCGCTGCGTTCGAACGCACCGTTGTCTCGAAGAACGTGCCGTTCGACCGCTACATGAAAGGCGAAAAGAACGCGCTTGGTGCCGCAGCGGTGAAAGGTATGGAGTTGTTTCAGGGCAAGGCCGGCTGCGTGCAATGTCACAGCGGCGCCATGCTGACCGAGCAGGGATATCACAATCTGGGTGTGCCGGTGAATAAAAGCTTCGCGAGCGATCTGCAACGCCAAATCGCGATGCGCGAGCGCATCAAGGCGAAAGGCATTCCCGAAGCCGAATTTCTTTCTTTCGATCGCGATCCCGGCCATTATCTCGACACCAAAAAAGCCGAAGACAAGGGCACGTTCAGAACGCCGACGCTGCGCGAGCTGAAATACACCGGGCCGTATATGCACAACGGCGTATTCGCAACGCTGGATGCCGTGATCGATTTTTACAACCGGGGCGGCGATGACGATCCGTTTGGCACCAAATCGCCGCTGATTAAACCGCTCAATTTAACCAAAGACGAAAAGGCCGCGCTGCGTGCGTTTCTGGAAAGCCTGAGCGGTGATGAGATTTTGGTGGCGGCGCCGGACATCCCGGACTACGCGGTGCTGCCATTCCCACTTCAGCCGACTTACCGATAGGCGCAGGTATGACGACCGAAGCGGCACGCATGGCGGAGTTGAGTGAGTTGTTACAGCACGGCTATCGCTATGCGTTGTCGCTCACGCACCACAAAACCCGTGCGGAAGATTTATTGCAGGACGCGTGGGTCGCGGTGTTGCAAGCGCGCGGCGCGCCGGCAAACGCGCGGTACCGTGCTGAGCTTGATCCACCGCGCACGGCACAAACTGCGTCGCATGTTGCCACAGCGCGATGAGCGGAAGGAGTCCGGTTCATGACCGAGCAGCGCTTGAACGAGCACGTAAAAAGCCATTACACGCGTGAAACAGTGCGACCGGAGAAGTTGGCGCAGTTGCTTGCGCAAGCGGACATGCCGGATGAGAACATGGCCGGGCGGGTTGCGTTGCGAAAGTCATGGATGATCGCCGCCGTCGCCGCGCTGGTCGCTGTGGTTGTGCCGCTAACGCTCTGGCAGCTGACCTCGAACGATGACTGGAATGTGCGCGCGGCGCGCGAGATCGCACTAAATCACAAAAAACAACTCGCGGTCGAATTTCCCGACACCGATTACGCGAGTTTGCGCACGCAGATGAGTAAGCTGGATTTTGTGTTGACGGCACCCTCGCGCCTGCCGATCGAAGGGCTCCGGGTGGTCGGTGCGCGCTATTGTTCCATCCAGGGTCACCTCGCCGCGCAAGTGCGGTTGCAGGACCGCGATGGACGCAGTTACACCTTGTACGAGCGGACCTCGCACGGCATGCCGCCGCTGGAAGCGGCGCAGCAGCACATGATCGACGGCGTGCAGATTCAGGAATGGCAGGAGGCAGGGTTATTTTTCGGGTTCGCGGCGTCGCCGTAAGCGGCGGGCAGGGCAAGTCCTGTCCGTACCAATCGTCTCCACACCGTGCTGGGATGAGCGTCAGCAAGAGTGATCTTCAGAAATCACAGCCGGATTAAAAATCCTTGCGCACGCGCTATGGGGCAACGAATATAACTCCACTCCACTCCACTCCACTAATCCAACTCATGGATGAACACGAGCTAATTGCAAAACTCATTGCCGGCGATGAAGCCGCGTTTCGAGAAACCGTGCGCGTGTTCGATGGCCCCATGACCTACGTTGCGCGCGCCATCGTCGGCCCGGGGTCCGCAGCGGATGTGGTGCAAGACGCCTGGGTCAGTGTGATCAAATCGCTCCCGCAATTCGAGCGGCGCGCCAGTTTGAAAACCTGGGTATTGAGCATTGTCAGCAATGCCGCGAAATCGCACCTGCGCAAGCAGGGGCGGATGATCGCGATGGGCGATGCGCAAGACCTCGAAAATGTCGGATTGAATCAGGATCGCTTTCGGGATGACGGCCACTGGGCCAACCCGCCGCGCGCGTGGGACATGAACACGCCCGAGCACCTCCTTGGCAGTGAACAACTGCGCGAACAAATCTTCAAAACCATCGGTGACTTGCCCGAAAATCAAAGGGCAGT
>JACQEQ010000436.1 GCA_016200445.1 Gammaproteobacteria bacterium
AATCTTTCCGCACTACTCGAACGTGCGCTGGTGGCCTATATGAAGCAACACGCGGGCGATCAGTGGTTGGAGGAAAATCGTGCAGCGATCGCGAAGTACAACGAACTCGTCGATGCCAACGGCGTGTTCAGTGACGGCATCCGGAGATTTTGATGCCGCAGTTCACTGTGTATCGCAACAAGAACCCGCAGACTCGTTCTAGCATCCCATTCCTGCTTGATGTTCAAAGCGACCTGCTCAGCGAGCTGAATACGCGCGTAGTCGTTCCAATGTATTTGCATAAAACGCTCAAGACGGCGTCGATGACGCGCCTGACGCCCGAGGTTACGTTCGCGGGAAAAAAACTGGTGTTGATGACACCGCAACTCGCGGGTATCGCGGTAAAGGACCTCGGCGATGCGACGGGTAATCTCGGCCAGAATCGGGACAGCATCATCGGCGCACTGGATTTGCTGTTTACCGGCGTGTGAACACCAATACAGCGACTATCACCACGAGCACGGCGGAAATTAAGGCGGCGCCAATTCGCGATGGCGCTTTCTCCGGATCCCAAGCAGAGCCGTAGGCTGGGACGAGGCGTAGCCGAATCCCAGCGACAAATTTCATGATCGCAGAAATGCTGGGTTGGCAACCCAGCCTACAGCTGCTGCGGAATGTCAGCGATGTTCGCTGACAACAAGGGTATAAGCCGTACGTAAACAAAAGGTTTGTTTTCATGCTCAATGAACAAGCGTGGCTTGTTATTCGCGTGCGAAAACAAACTCCCGCCACACCAGCAAACGGATCTGATCACTGCATCCCGCGAGCGCGCACTTCGGGCTCATTTTTGAGCTGAAAAATCCTGTTGCGTAACCACAGCAACGCGCCTGCCAAGTGGCTAGAATTTGCGCCTCACCCAGCCAGTCGCTACCATAGCGCCTCCTAATTCGAGTGCCTCCAGTGACTGTAAAAAACGATCCGCCTTCCACAACTTCTCTTACTTACAAAGACGCCGGCGTGGATATGGACGCGGGCGACCGGCTGGTCGACAACATTGCGCCGTTTGCCGCCAAGACCAAACGCCCGGGCGTGCTCGGTGGCTTGGGTGGCTTTGGCGCGTTGTTCGAGGTGCCCATTGACCGCTACAAGCAACCGGTGCTGGTGTCGGGCACCGACGGCGTGGGCACTAAATTGTTACTGGCACTGGCGATGCAAAAACACGACACCATCGGCATCGATCTGGTCGCCATGTGCGTGAACGACGTGCTGGTGCAAGGTGCCGAGCCGCTGTTCTTTCTCGATTATTACGCCACCGGCAAGCTCGATGTGGATGTGGCCACCGAAGTGATCAAAGGCATCGCGCGCGGCTGCGAGCAAGCCGGTTGCGCGCTGGTCGGCGGCGAGACCGCCGAGATGCCGGGCATGTATGCCGCGCAGCACTACGACCTGGCCGGGTTTTCGGTCGGCGTGGTGGAAAAAAGTAAAATTCTCGACGGCAGCCGCGTGCGCGCGGGTGATCGCATCATCGGTATCGCGTCGTCGGGACCGCATTCCAACGGCTACTCGTTGATCCGCAAAATTCTCGAACGCAGTCAGGCCGATTTACGCGCGCCGCTGGGCGACACCACGCTCGGCGAGGCGCTGCTGGCGCCGACGCGCATTTATGTCAAGCCCGTGCTCCGATTGCTGGAACAGGTTGAAATTCACGAGCTGTGCCACATCACCGGCGGCGGCTTGCTGGAGAATCTGCCGCGCGTGTTACCCAACGGCACCGCTGCACAGGTGCACACCAATGCCTGGCAGCGGCCCGCCGTATTCGACTGGCTGCAACAGCACGGCAACATCGACCACGTCGAAATGCATCGCGTGTTCAACGCGGGCATCGGCATGGCGGTGATCGTCGCTGCCAACGATCTCGACACCACGCTTGATCTCCTCAGCGCCCAGGGCGAAACCTGCTATGTCATCGGCGCGGTGGAACGCATCGGCCCGGACGGCCAGCCGGTCGTCCTCAGCTAAATGGCAGACACGCGCCTGCCGGTGGTGATATTGATTTCCGGCGGCGGTACCAATCTGCAAGCCATCATCGACGCGCAGCAACGCGGCGAACTCCCCATCGAGATTCGTGCGGTGATCAGCAATCGCGCCGATGCGTTCGGCCTAGAACGCGCACGTCGCGCCTGCATCGCCATCAGCGTGGTGGAGCACACGCAGTTTGCCAGCCGTGCGGAATTCGACCAGGCGCTGCAAACCCGAATCGACGCAACCGGCGCGCAATTAATTATCCTCGCGGGCTTCATGCGTATTCTCACGCCGGATTTTGTACAGCATTACAGCGGCCGCCTGTTGAATATCCATCCGTCGCTGTTACCCAAGCACCGTGGCTTGCGCACCCATGAAGCGGCACTGGCTGCGGGCGATGCGCAGCACGGCGCGAGTGTGCATTTTGTCAGCACGGAACTGGATGGCGGCCCGGTGATTGCCCAAACACGCGTGCCAATACTTGCAGACGACACTGCCGCCACGCTGGCAGAACGGGTACGCGCACAAGAACGGATAATTTATCCGTTGGTGATTGGCTGGTATGCATCCGGACGACTACGCTTAAGCGATGGCCAGATCGTATTGGACGAGCAAATTCTCCGTACCCCAAGGCTCATCGCTTGATGGGTTGAGGCGCGCAGCCGTTATAGCTAAGGACACCATGCGCAACTTTCCCGCTCGCCTCTCGCTGTGGATGATTCTCGTGCTCGGCACGCTGCCTGCGCTCGCCGACGATGCCGACATGCCGCGTAAGATGCGCGCGCTGGACGAGCAAACCCAATCGCTAAAACGTGAAGTCCTGGAACTCGGCCGCAACATCGCCAATCTCGCTTGGGTCGGCGGCGTTAAACCCGCCGGCGACCCAGCAGATAAAAATACCCGCTTCAATCTCAAAACCTTAAGTGATGAAACCGTACGCATGGGTCAGTCCTTGACACGCTTGGAAGACGGCGTGCTCGCACCGCCCGGCATTCAATTGGTGGTGTTCGCCTCGCTCGACGCGGGCGATGGTTTCGAACTACGCGAGATCACGCTGAATGTCGACGACAAGCTAGTCGCACGCCGCAGCTATCAACCCGGAGAAGTTGCTGCCTTGCTGCAAGGCGGCGCGCATCGCCTCTACATCGGCGGCCTGCCGGAAGGTGCGCATCACCTCAGCGGCACGGTGGTTGCGGGCGGCAAAGCGCCGAAGACCAGTTCTTTCTCGGCACGTTTTACCAAGGCCGCTGACCGCAAAACCATCGAGCTGCGCATTTCGAGCTTCCTCGGAAACATGAGCGTCACCAGCAAGGAGTGGGACTAATCGATGCGCCGCACACTGGCAAGCGCACTCGTTTTGCTCCTGCAATCCGCATCGGTACTCGCGGTCGAAACGCCGGTGAAATGGGGCGAACTAAAAAGTCCGTACCTGCGCGAAGCCTTGTACGATTTTGCGCAGAACAAATATTTTTCCGCCATTGGCCATCTGCTTGCCGAACGCTGGCGTCCCGCGCTCAAACCTGAAAAATCCAAAACCGAGCTGATGCTCGCCTACTCGTATCTTGCCTATGGTATGCACGCCGACGCCGCAACCGTATTGCAACAATTGCCGCAAGACGCGCTGACCGACGAGCTGCGCAACCAATTTCTAATCGAGCTCGCCATGGCGCGCTATCAACGTGGCGATCTGCTGGGCACAATTAAAGCCGCACAAAAAATTTCCGGCGATATGAGTACGCCGCTGCGGCATCGTAAAATCGGCTTGGACGCCAGCGTGCTGTTGCAGCAAAAACAAACCGATCAAGCCCTGGCACTGCTACGCACGCTCAAAGGCGATTCGGAATGGGCCATCTTCGGCTACTACAACTTAGGCGTGATCTTGCTGCGCGACGGGCACCGCGCAGAAGCGGAAACCTGGCTGAATAAAGTCGGCAACAACAGCTACTCTGACCCCGAATCGCGCGCATTGCGCGATCGCGCCAATTACATTCTGGGCTTTAGCGCGTTAAAAGCGCAGGCCGCGTTACAGGCAAAAAATTATTTCCAGCAAGTACCGCTCGACAGCCCATTCTCCAATCGCGCACTGTGGGGCGTCGGCTTGACATTTCAAACCCTGAAAGAACCAAAGCAGGCACTGGCGGCATGGCTGGAACTGGCAAAACGCAACGCGGCAGACCGCTCGGTGCTCGACGGGCTGGTGGCTATTCCCTATGTTTATGCCCAATTGGGCGCCTATGACCAATCCGTTAAACAATATCGCATCGCACTGGAAACCATTCAAACCGAAATCAAACATGTCGAAGCCGCCATCGAGCAGGTGCGTATCGGCGGCATGCTGAATGTCATTGTCGACAACATCACGCAGGCGCACAGCGAGGCGTTTAACGAGTATCAAAATTTCCCGGTCGGCCCGGAATCGCGCTATTTTGCCGGTCTCTACGAAAGCCACACGTTTCAAACCGCGCTGCGCAATTACCGCGACTTGCGTTTGATGGAGCAGCAACTGCAACGCTGGGCGAGCGCGATTTACAGCATGGAAAACGCATCGGACACGTTTAAAAAAGTCTATGTCGATCAAATCGCCGCCAAGCAAACCAAACTGGTCACTGCCGCCGCCGAAATGAAACAGTACATCGGCAAACTGGCAATGGCGGAATTGGAAAACCGCCTTGCACGCTTGCGCGGCTACACGACCGATGCGTTATTCAAGCTCGGCCAGATGTATGATCGCGAATCGAATCGCTAATAAAATTTATCGCGCTTGAAAGTAGATATCAAACTCGTACTCGGCTTGCTGGTGTTCCTGGGCTGCGTCATCGCCGTGCAAATTTACTACGGCTGGGACCGCGTGCTTGCGCCGTGGCTAACCGTCGCGCCGGGCGCGCTGCTGACAACACTGATCTTGACATTTATCTCTTACGCCTTACGCAGCCTGCGCGTGTATGACTATTTCCATATTCAACTGCGCGGTCGTTTCATGCTGTGTTTCAAACTCACATTGCAACACAATCTGCTCAACAATCTGCTGCCGATGCGCACCGGCGAAATCAGCTTTCCGGTGCTCATGGCGCGTTATTTCGATGTGTCCGCCACAACTTCGGTACCGGTGTTGTTCTGGTTTCGCTTGATGGATTTGCACGCGCTGGTTGCTATTGCACTGCTTGCCGTCGGCGATGCATGGCTGGCGCAAAACTATTTATTACCTGTCACGCTGCTGTGGCTGTTGTTGCCGTTGGCCGCGTATCTTGCGCATAACGGCTTGGCGCGCAAGTTCGCAAGCGCATCACATGGCATCAAGAAATACCTCGCGAAAATTTTGACCAGCCTGCCGCAAACACCCCGCGAATTCTGGCGCGCCTGGCTGTGGACCTGGATCAACTGGCTCGTCAAGCTCGGGGTGTTTGCGTGGGTATTTCAATTGTTCGCGCCAGTGTCGTGGTCAGTCGCAGGGCTTGCAGCCATCGCCGGTGACATCACCAGCGTGTTGCCGTTCCACGGCGTGGCTGGCGCCGGCACTTATGAAGCAGGCATTGTCGCGGCGTTGTTGCCGTTTAATATTGCACCGGAGATCGCGCTGGCCGCCGCAGTGAATTTGCATTTGTTTCTGTTAGGCTCGACGCTGCTGGGCGGATTGGTGGCGGTGTTTTTGCCGGGACGAGTTCCTGCGCCGCGCGATAAGACGTAGGGCAGGCACTACCTACGAGCTTCATCGAGATGCCGACTGATTACGTGACAGGAGAAAGAGATGAAGGACACGCTGAAACCCGGCATCAGGTACGTACACAAGTTCATCGTGCCTCCATCGAAAACCGTTCCGGCGCTGTATCCGGAATCGGAAGAGTTCATGGCAATGCCCGAAGTCTTTGCTACCGGATTCCTGGTCGGTTTGCTCGAATGGACCTGCATCAAAGCAACCAACCCTCATCTTGACTGGCCGCAAGAACAAACCGTTGGGACGCACATTGATGTAAGCCATGAAGCGGCAACGCCACCGGGTCTTGAAGTCACGGCTAGCGTTGAGTTGATCTTGGTGGAAGGAAGGAAGCTCGTTTTTACTGTAGAAGCCCACGACGGCATCGACCTCATCTCCAAGGGCCGTCATGAGCGCTTCGTGATCAACAAGGAGAAATTTTCTGCCAAGCTTGGTACCAAACGACGTAGTGCATAACCCATCCATCAACCCGCCCGCGCGACGGCTCCGCGCACCAAACACTCGGACGCCGCGTTAGCGGCACAATAAAATGGACCAACAACTCCTCCTCTGGCTCAACCACGACGCGTCAGCACCCGGGCTCGACATTTTTTTCGCCTGGCTGTCGCAAACCACCTGGTTCTCGGTGCCGCTGTTCGCGCTACTCCTCGCGCTGCTGGCGCGCGCATACGGCAAAGACGGCGCCAAACTGTGGCTCACTTTGGTAGCAATCACTATCGTCGGCGACCAGCTCGGCGGGCTGCTCAAATATCTCATCGGGC
>JACQEQ010000437.1 GCA_016200445.1 Gammaproteobacteria bacterium
AAGTCCGAAGGAAAGTCGCTGATGTAATACACATCGGCTGGCAGGAATTGCACGCTAAAGATGCGTTCGATCATCGGCACGATGGTGGCGACATTTAGCGCCAAACTCACACCCCCTACGCCACCCAGCAAGGTGCCAATCACGCCGATGATGGTGCCTTGCACCATGAAAATCCGCATCACGGTGCGCGGCGCGGCGCCCAGCGTGCGCAGGATCGCGATTTCGCTGGTTTTGTCGGTCACCACCATCACCATGGTCGAAATGATGTTGAACGCCGCAACCGCGACGATCAGGAACAAGATAATGAACATCATGCGTTTCTCGATTTTGAGCGCGCGGAAAAAATTGGCGTGTTGGCGGCTCCAATCGCTGACCAGGTAGTCACCGCTCAACTCGTGCGCGACGTCTTGCACAATACGTGGCGCCTCGAAAATATCGGTGACTTTCAGGCGCACACCGGTCACCGCGTCTTCCATTCCAAATAATTTCGCGGCATCTTGCATGTGTACCAGCGCCAGCGCGCTGTCGTATTCGTACATGCCGACTTCAAAGACACCGGTGACGGTAAAGCGCTTCAGTCTCGGCAAGATCCCCGCCGGGGTCACGTTCGCTTGCGGCGCGACCAGGGTAACCTTGTCGCCCACCAGCACGCCCAGCGCACGTGCCAGTTCTTTGCCTAAAATAATATTGAATTCGCCCGGCCGCAGATCGTCCATCGAACCGAACAGCATTTTATTGCCGACCTCGGACACTTTGGGCTCTTGGTCCGGCAATACACCGCTAATGATGGTGCCGTTGACCTGCTGTCCGAGCGTGAGCATGCCTTCTTTCTGGATGTACGGCGCCGCTCCGATAATGCGCGGATCTTTGCGCATGGTTTCGATCACACTGTTCCAGTTGCGCAGCGCGCCGTCGAAACCTTGAATGCTGGCGTGCGATGCCATGCCTAAGATGCGCTGACGCAGTTCTTTCTCGAAACCGTTCATCACCGACAACACCGTAATCAACGCGGTGACGCCCAGCGCGATACCCATCATCGAAGTCAGCGATATGAACGAAATAAAATGCGTGCGCCGCTTGGCGCGCGTGTAACGCAGACCGACAAATAGTGAAAGAGGATGAAACATGAAGTGGCTGGAATCTAGGTGAATTTCGCGTGACGGATACTACCACGGTGCTCGTGACGCCGCTGCCCTGACAGCACTATTTGTCCATGCACGTATGAAGGCGTTGATTCTACCGGCTCCCGAAAACCATCAGTGCGTACGCGCACTGCGCGTTGTCTGGGAGTTGCGTAACGCACTCTTGCAGTGCCTTACGCGCGCCTTGCCGGTTCCCTGCATACAGATCGTCGTTCGCCCAATTGATATAAACTACGGCAATATTATGCGCGCACACGCTCTCGCTGCGGCATGTATCAATGTGTTTGCTCACCGCCTTGATTGCGCCCATATAGTTCTTTTTTGTCATCAGTGTCAGCATCTGGTCACTGAGTATATTTAGGAAGTTTTGGCGTAGCACTTTGCTGTCTTCCCATTTCATATCCACCGACGGCAATGCGTCATCGACCAACGCAGCGGCTTCCCGGCTGCGCCCGACGACTTGCAATGCATCCGCGAAGACACTTTCTATCCAGCGTACCGTGCGCATCGTTTCCGAATCAGCGGCGAACCTCAACATCACGTTTTCCAGCTCGGGTTCCATCGCATCGAACATTTTTGCGAGGGTGCGCTGCGCCTTGCGTTCGTAGAGTGCGCGTGCCTCAAGTGCGTAAATCTGCATGCGCGCCCGTTGCACGTCGATGCTTTCAGGATCAACCAGCGCTGCCATTTCAATAAGTCGCCCGCGATCTTCGCCGGTGGTCTCCGGTTGAATCGCTTGATTGATCATACCCATCGCCATCAAGCGGTAGGGCTCCACGATTTGCCGCTGCCGATAGTCTTCGATCGTGATCGGACGCAGCCCACGACTGCTGGTCCAATGCGCCGCAGCCTCTTTGTAAAAGCGTTCATCATGGAGGACAGCGAAACCGTCGATTGACGTGGTCTCGACATCGATGACTTTTCCGCCGGGCGGTCCAAACTCAACGAACGCGTGCGTCGGAACCAGAACACCGCGCACGGGTAAGCTGAACGCGCGCGTGAGAACCACGAACAACATTGCAGAGCTGATGCAGTTGTACCGGCCGGTATCGAAGATCGCCGTGACGCGGCTTTGCTCCAGTTTGTAGCTGCCAAGCTCGCCCTTCTCACCGTTAAAAAAGACTGTATGCATCGAGCGGTAAAGCAGATAGCCACGTTCCAGATCGTTCGCAGCAGTGCTGACATCGGGCCGCAACTTGGCAATGAATTGATCGACGCGCTGTTGAATTGCGCGCCGCCCGTCCGCGTCGCGATGATCGCCCGAAGCCAGGATCGCGAGATCGAGCAGTGCCTGCGCATCCCCGGCCTTCGCTTTTTTGACACGGCTGTAAAAGTCAGCCGAGGTTTCGGTCAGTGGCCACCAGGTGGGGAACTCGCCGCTGCCGTATCCCGGCCGCAGTGCGGCGGGATCATCATGACTGTCACGCTCGCTCGCCGGCGTCCAATGGCGCACGGACGCTCCGCCGCACGCGGCGAGCATTAGCGCCAGTGTGGATGTTGTTATGGCGACGACAAAGCGCTGCCGATGTCTGTGCACGGGGCGTTGCTCCGTCATATCCACTCCCGGTGAAGGGTCACGAAGGAAATACTGTGCATAGCTCTTCCCATTTATCTAAACGTGGCGCCATTGTTCTAATGTGCCGCAGCGCGGGCGCGTTCGATACGCTCCTGCGTAAGCGGATGCGTGGATAGAAATCCAATCGGCTCGTTTGGACCGGCTTTCTCGTTAGCTTCGGACATGCGCAGCATGACGCTGGCAAATGCCTCCGGCGACATGCCGTGTTGTTTGAGTAGTGCGAACGCAAACTCGTCTGCCTCCGACTCGAATTCGCGTGAATACTGGGTCTGGGCCAACACGGCCGGTACCGCAGCCACCCCGAGCGTGGCCGCATCGCCGACCACAGTCGCGACCGCGAGCAGAACTGCGGAATTTTGCAGCGTGAGCCGCAGCGTGTGCCGGTGCTCGACATGCCCCATTTCATGCGCCAGCACCGCAGCGAATTGGTCGCGCCCGGTGGCCACGTTTGCCAGCGCATCGGTAACGACGATGATCCCGCCGGGCAACGCGAATGCGTTGGCGCCGAAGTGCGGAGCGTTGCGGAATTCAAGCTGGTAGTGCGATGCCTGCGGTAGCCCCTGGCGCAAGGTCTCGAAGTCGTGGCGATAGGCTATCTGCATAACGTCGCTGATCGTTGTGGGCTGTAGCCAGTTGTTTTCTTCCATCCACTCCAACCCCTGGTCACCGAGGATACGCTCGGTTTCCATTGGAATGCGTGCGGCGATATATTCCGCTGCCTTGGGCAAGCCGTAAAAATAGCCGAGCAACAGAGCGGCCATCACAATGCCGATTCCTAACACTGCTAGAGCGACACGGGCCTCGAGCCAGGCAATCCATCCCTCGGCGGACTCTTGCGTAAAGCGATCAAGCAATGCGCAGTCGGGGCACTGAAACTGCCCGCCGTCTGGAAGTTTTATATAGCGGTCCGCCTGGGCAATGCGCGGCGATACGCGCAGGTCGGGCAGCGAGTAATACGGTGCATCTTCGCGCCCGGAAAATGTCACGCCTGAGTCAGAAATACTTAGCGTTGCATTGATCCCCACCGGCCGATGCCCGTCGTAGTAAATTCCATCGAGACTGTTTTGTGCGGTCGTCATAGCGAAAAATCCAGGTCGAACATTTCACCCACCTCAGCACCGGCGGCGTGCACCGAGCTTGCCTCGCTGCCACCAAAGTCGCTCCATTCACCC
>JACQEQ010000438.1 GCA_016200445.1 Gammaproteobacteria bacterium
GAACAATCCCTCCGGAACCGGGCTGACTAATTCACCCGCATCGTTGCGCATTAAGGCGTGATTGCCAGAGGCAAACATCGCCAGCAATTCGCCAAGGTCGCCGCCGCCTTCATTACCAAGGTGCCTTACATCGTCGATGCTGGCGAGCGGATGCTGAAGCTCGTTGCGAACCGCCAAGCGACCCGTAACAATGGCGCCGCCAATGAACGGACAAGTCGCTTTCGCACAAGCCAGCTCAAGTTTGGCCTCCGGACTCAGCGGTACAATTTTGTCGTTGGGGTTAGGCATCGTTAAGTCTCCAGTGCACGTGTGGGCAGTGCAAGGCAGTTAGTAATGGTTGTTGGGTGTCTGACTCCAATACTGTTTCCATGCCACTACTACTGGCTATCGGTGAAATCATATCCAAGCTGGATCGCAACCCACGTCTTTCGATTAAAACGGTAGTCGATGGTGGGGTCACTATTCACGATATCTCTTCCAACAAATACGCCGGCTTTGAATGCCTTGCCCTTCGAGGATTTCAAGACGTCGAAAATAATACCGATCGCACGTGAGAACGCCGCCACATCGGCGGTGCCAGTAACGGTGGGCTTGCCGGCAGCATCAAGCTTGGTTGGATCAACCGTATTCGCTTTCACCGAACCCAAGGTCACAGCGAGTGCTAAGGTTGTTCCGCTACCCGCTTGGCCGTACCGCCAGCCCAGATACCCACCAATCGGGACATTAATCAGAAAACTCTTCTGACCTGGAAAGTACTTATAGGGCATCGTGAGAAAACCGTAGGCATAGCCTCGGCGGCTAGCCCCCGCTTGGATCAATTGGCTTGCTAAAACCTGATGCTGAGTTCCACCTATTTCTGCCGCGCAGCCTGGCGGCCAGTGCCACCAATTTTCAGCAGACACTAAGGTCAGCTCACGGTCATCGTTATTAGCATCGACGTTTTTTTGACCACTGACTAAGTAGTATTTGTCCTCGGCTAGAGCTGTGTCTGGTGGAATCGCCTTAATGTGAAAGCAATCGCCAATATAATCGCCTGGCGCACTAACTGGGGTTGTGCGCTCGAAGTTGCACTTCGCATCCTTACCAGTACCACTAATCTTAGGCGCGTATCCAGGAATGGGTCTGCATTTGATTTCCAGTTCCTTACTCTGTGCCACACACAATTTCTGTTTCTTGTCGAAGTTGAAGTTAGCTGCAGTACAGCTGGCTGAATCGAGCAGTTTAATTTTTTCCTCCACCGCAACACACTTGTCACCTTTCTCGTTCATCTCGTAGTACGTTGGCTGACATTCGGGGTGTACGTATTCGGCTGGATCAAACTTATCCGGAGTGGCGGACCATGCCGGGGCAGTTAATATTAAACACATCCCAATTATTGGGGTCAGACACCATTTGTGAGAGCGAATAACGAAATCAAGCATGTCGATTCTCCGAAATCGAGCCTTAAACTCAAGCCAACTCAAAGTAATGACGTACAGAGACGACTCAGGACGGATACGGATTAAGGATTAAAAATCAATGCGACGCACGGCAATCGAGGCGGTTACTGCTCGGGGATGACACCACGAATAGGGTCAGACCATGAGAATTTTAGTTAGCCGTTTGAAAACGTCAAGGTCGAGTTGGGGAAGATGGTAATTTTCACGCTCGGCATGAATTCCCGATGGCGCTGCGGTGATTGTTTGAAGGCGAAGCGTGTTGTACGACAGGCTTCTTCCCGGTTTCGACGCCGCTTCGCTGGGCGATGGGACCGGTGTCAGCTCTTCAGCTCAAGTGAGCGTAGGTGAATCGAAATTACTTCGCGGGCGTTGGTGTGGGAGTTTCAGTAACGGGCGGCTTCAAGGTAAATAATCTTTGTTTTATTTCCGCCGTGAATTGATACATCACGCCGGCGTCTTTGCGGCCGAGGATCAGATCACTGTCTTTGCCCATCAGATCGAAGACCCGCGGCGGGGTGGTGCTGGAGAAGGCGAGCGTGACGTGTTCGCCGGTGGGCGTGCCGTTGTAGGCGCTGACTTGTAGCGCTTGCGCATGGCGCCACTCGTCGACAAATTTAACGATGTCGTCGGTGGAGAGATTCGCAATCGCGGGAGTCACGGTCCATTTGCCGCTGTCTTTGTCTTTCTGCACGGTTAGTTGCGGCAGCTTGATTTCCGAAATTTCTTGCGCGTGGTCCGGTACCAGGGCGGTGCTGACGAAACCGGCCGCGTCGCCGTTGGCACGCAGAAATACGTCATCGGCGACCAAGTGGATGGTCTCGCCGACGCGTACGTAGCGGCGATTGTCGAGTGGATTCACGCCGCCGAATTCAATCAACTGACCGTCGAGCGTCAGTTTGATTTTGGGCGCATTAAGTTCGTATTGCTTGAGGTCGCGACCCGCTTGCGGGAAGCGTGCGTGGCTGGGTGTTTGCGCGGCGTGCGCGACACCCGTGACGCGGAATTCGTTCGCGTGCAGCTGCAGTGGCTGTGTGATGTGCCATCCATCCGCTTGTTTCTCGAACACCAAAGTGTCGCGGCCGACGCGCTCTATCGTCACGTGCTGAATTTTATCATCCGCAAGCGACGTGAGTTTGGGTAGTTCAGGGGCCTTGTCTTTGCCAGGTTCGAAAATCACCAGCAGCGCCAACACGATGATGACGACGGCGAGGGAAAGATTAAGTGTCAGGCGTTTGTTCATGGTGGCGTTATCGCTTGCGTCGCTTCATCCAGATCATCACGCCGCTGCCGACCAGCAGTGCGGGCAGCAACAACAAGAAGCCGAAGCCGATCAAAATTTGCAGGGGTTTTGACAATTCTAGATTGCGGTCAAGCGCGGTCTTCGCCGGTACCGAGATCAGTGTGTCGTCGTGGCTCAGCCAGTTGACCATGTTCATGCCTAAGTCCAGGTTGCCGCCGTTGCCCAGAAAACTGTTCGAGATGAAGTCGCCGTCGCCGACCACGATCACGCGCTGTTCGTGTTTGGTTTCGCCGTTGGTTGCAGCCACTGCGTCTTTTAATTCCCGGCTCATCGCGATACCCACGGTGAGCGGGCCGGGCATGTCCTTGCCTTTGTCGTAGGCGATGTCGCCGCTCAGTTTGCCAGTTTCCGACCAGGTGCGTTCGACTGTTTGTAAAATAGGCTCGCCTTGCCAACCTTCCGGCTTTTTAAAGTCAATACCCGCAGCTTGCGGGAACAGCGTCATGCGATTGAAGCCGCGCGTGACCGGATGCATCGGATATTCCGCGACAATCGCAAAGCGCGGATCGTTGATGCCGAACAGTTGCGTGGTCGGATCGACGATTACGCCCGGATAAAACTCGATGCCCAATTGTTCGGCCAGCGGTTGCAAGCCGTGCAACGGGCCCGGATCGGCCAGCCACAACACATCGCCGCCGTGTTCCACGTAGTCGCGCAGGATTTTCACCTCGCCGGGTAAATAGTCAACCTGCGCTCCCGCGATCACCAGCACGCTGGTATTTTTTGGAATTTGCGGCGTGTTGGCGAGATTCACCGACTGCACTTTCATGCCTTTGCCGGTGAGCTGGCGCACCCAGCCGCTCAAGTCATGGTTAGCTGCGCCTTGCGCCGCACGTTCGCCGTGGCCTTCGATAAACACCAGCCAGCGGTCACCGGAACGCACCAAACGTTGCAAGGTGTTGGTCAGGCTTTGCTC
>JACQEQ010000434.1 GCA_016200445.1 Gammaproteobacteria bacterium
CGCAGGCCGTCGAGCAGCGCAGCCGACTCGGCCACCGCCCCGAACACCCCGCCTTGCATCTTGATCATCTTGATTGCCGCGTGATGATTGCCCAGGTCGGTGGCGCCGCAGCAGTCTTCCAGCAGCAGGCATTCGTAACCGCGATCATTCGCGTCGCGCATCGTGGTGTGCACGCATACGTCGGTGGTGATGCCGGTGAAAATCAGGTTTTCGATGCCGCGCCGCCGCAACAGCATGTCAAGATCGGTTGCATAGAACGAACCCTTGCCGGGTTTGTCGATGATGGGTTCGCCATCGAGCGGCTTGAGTTCGTCGATGATTTCCCAGCCCGGTTCGCCGCGCACCAGGATGCGTCCGCACGGTCCATCGTCGCCGATGCCGGCACCGATGCGCTGACTACGCCAGCGCTTGTTAGCGGGCAGGTCGGACAAATCCGGCCGGTGTCCTTCGCGCGTGTGAATGATGGTGTAGTGCAGTTTGCGCAAGCGCCCAAGCAGGTTTTTGATCGGCTCGATCGGCGCGCGCGTCAGCGACAAGTCGTAACCCATACGGTCGACGTAACCGCCGATGCCGCAAAAATCGGTTTGCATGTCGATCACAATCAGCGCGGTGTTGCCGGCGCGTAATGCGCCGTTGTACGGCCAGGGATAGGGATCGGCGTTGACGGAATATGACATGGAGTCACCTCTTTACTTTAAATTACTGAACACGCCCGGCAGTCCCGGCAAGCGGCGTTTTGCCGACGACGTCGCGATCATGATCGCCAGCGTCAGCACATACGGTGCGGCGTTGAACAGGTAGTAACCCCAAGTAATGCCGGCCGATTGCAACGCGGGGCCGAGCGCCGCCGCGCCGCCGAATAACAGCGAGGCGTAGACACACTTCACCGGATCCCAACGTGCAAAGATGACCAGCGCGACTGCCATCAGACCTTGTCCGCTGGATAACCCCTCGTTCCAGCTGCCGGGGTAATACAGCGACAGGAACGATCCGCCGACTCCGGCGAGCGCTCCGCCCGCCATGGTGGCCAGCAGCCGGATCATGTTGACATTGAGCCCCATCGCCAATGCGGCTTCGGTGCTTTCGCCGGCGCAACGCACGTTTAATCCCCAGCGCGCGTTACGGAAGAACCACGCCAGCAGCGGTGCCAGCACTATGCCGGCGATGAACAGCACGTTGATTTCCAGCGCCGAACGCAACGCGGGCGAGTCGCTCCACGCGCCGAGCGACAGCGACGGCAGATGCGGCGCACTGGGTTGGATGAACGGCTTGCCCCAGAAAAACGCCAAACCGGTGCCGAACAGCATCAGTGCGATACCCACGGCGATATCATTAACACGCGGTTGTTGACATAAAAGCGCGTGCAGCAAACCAAGCATGGCGCCGGCACCTGCCGCCGCCGCAACGCCCAGCCACGGCGAACCGGACAGATACGATATGCCGTACGCCAGCATCGCGCCCATGACCAGATTGCCTTCGAGGCCGAGATTGATGCGGCCGCTGCGTTCGGTGAGACATTCGCCGAGACTGACAAACAAAAATGGCGTGCCGACGCGAATCGCACCGCCGAGTACCGCGAACAATATTCCGAATAAACCGATCTCTTCGTGGCTCATGCCGGTTGCGCCTTGGGTTGCAGCCAAGGCAGGCGGCCGTACAGCGCTTCGCTGGCGAGAATCACGACGAAGATGATGCCTTGCATCACCAGCGTGGTGGCGTCAGGCAGGTCGTGCGCGCGTTGCAATAGGCCGCCGCTGGCGCGAATGCCGCCCAGCAGAATCGCGACCGGAATAATGGCCAGCGGATTGTGGCGGGCGAGAAACGCGACCAGGATGCCGGCATAGCCGTAGCCCGCGTTGAGCGAAGTGTTAGCGCGACCATGCACTGCCGCGACTTCGATCATTCCGGCGAGCCCGGCGGCCGCACCGCCCAGGGCGCAGGCCATAACAATAAGACGGCCCACCGGCAGGCCGGTGAGTTGTGCGGCGCGCACGTTGCCGCCGGCCACATCCATACCGAAGCCGAACGTGGTACGGCGCATCAGAAACCACAGCGCAATGCAGATGATGATGCCGATACCTAATCCCCAGTGAATCGAGCTGCTACCCATTGCGCCCAGCATGTTGGCGTCGCCGATGGGATAGGTCGACGGTTTATTCAGCGTCTCCGGGTCTTTGAGCATGCCGACGACAAAAAAATTCAGCAATGCGATGGCGATGTAATTGAGCAGCAGGGAGCTGATGGTTTCATTCACGCCGCGATAGTGGCGCAGTGCGCCGACTGCGCCGATCCAGAGGCTGCCGGTCAGCATAGCGACGAACATCATGCAAGTAATGACAATAAACGGCGGAAACGTGCCGTTGAGCGCGATGCCGGTCAATGCCGCGCTGAAACCGCCCGCGACCATGGCGCCTTCGCCGCCGATCACGATCAGTCCGGCGCGCGCGGGCAGGGCAGTGCACAGCGCTGTCAACATCAACGGTGCCGCACGCACCAGCGTGTCCTGCCAGGCGAACCAGCTGCCGAACGCGCCGCGATAAATCGATGCAAACACCTCGAACGGATTCGCCCCGGCGATGCCGATGAACACGCCGAACAGCAGCAGCGACACCAGCAGTGCGCCGCTTGGAATGGCGATGGATTCGAAGTGCGCTTTCACTTTGCTAGTACCGGTGTATAAAGGGGGTAGTTGTCGACATTATTGTTCCGTAGCGAGTGAGCTGGGCCGAATGTAGTGTTTCATTTGGAGCGCGGCCGTCCCGGCCGCGCTCCTATCAACAAACGCCAACGAAACGTTACTGCAATGTGAGGACAACTATTGTGAGTTCACACGATGCGCATGCATGCGCAGTGCACTAACTCTTGGCCGCGCCGATCACGCCTTCCACCAGCCAGTCCATGCTTTCCAGCCAAATGTCGGTTTGTTTGTATTCCTTACCGGCAGCGATGACGGTGTTGCCTTTGTTGTCCTTGATGGTGCCTTTGTAGACCACCATCGAACCATCCATGAATTTCGCGCGCACCTCGTCGGCGTGTTTGCGCGCCTTATCGCTCACTGGCGCGCCGTACGGCGAACTTTTCACAATGCCTTCTTTGATACCGCCACGCACCAGGTTCGGAATGGTTTTTCCGCCCTTGATCATCTCGGCGTAATCGGCGTAGACCTTGCTCCAGTTCCATTCCGCGCCGGTGAGAAAACCCTTGGGTGCCAGAACGGCTTGATTGGTGTGATAACCGCAGCACATCACGCCGCGCTTCTCGGCGGTCTCGACCACCACCTTGGGACTGTCGACGTGGCAGGTCAAGACATCAATGCCTTGATCGACCATGCTGTTCGCGGATTCGGCTTCTTTTACCGGATTTGCCCAGCCGCCGGTGAACACCACGTTGGTGGTGATTTTCGGATTCACGCTGCGCGCGCCCAGCGTAAAGCTGTTGATGTTGCGCAACACCTGCGGAATCGGAATCGCCGCGATGTAGCCGAGCTTGCCCGTTTTGCTCATGTGTCCGGCGACAATGCCGGCCAGATACACCGGTTCGTCGATGTAGCCGAAATAGCTGCCGACATTTTTCGGATGCTTGCTGGCATCCCACAAACCGCCGCAGTGCAGGAACATGACCTTGGGATATTTCTCAGCGATTTTCAGGATGTGCGGGAAGTAACCGAACGACGTCGGGAACAGCACCTGTGCACCGTCGAGGTTGATCATGCTCTCCATCGTCTTGATCACTTCGATGGTCTCGGGCACGTTTTCCTCGTCGAAGGCTTTCACCCAGCCCTGTTTCGCCACGGCCGATTTGCCTTCGAAATGCGCCTGATTGTAACCGTAGTCGTCACGCGGGCCGACGTAGACGAAGCCCATCTTGACTTTATCGTCCGCAAACGCGCGCGTTATGCCCGCTCCGCCCAGCGCTGCCAACGATCCGGCGCCCGCGATCCCCTTCAAAAATGTTCTGCGCTTCATGCTCGTGCTCCTAGTTTTTAAATGTGCGTTACCAGATCCATTTCACCATGGCCTGCGGAACATTTTCGTTCGTGCCGTCGATGCCATATTTATTACGCCACATTTGATATTCGACACCGCCTTGCAAGGTGCCGGGCGCGCCCCACAGCTTGCCGATGTCCATCAGCAGGCGCGGTGCAGTCACGATGTTATCTTCCTTGGGTTTGATGCCCCATGCGTAATCGAAGAAACCTTCGAACACCATCGACACTGGTCCCGCTTCGAACGGCGCCAGCCATACCAGCGTCAACTGGCTGCCAAGGTCGGTACCCGCGCCGATTTCGTTGCGTATGTAATAATTGACTTGAAATACCGGCAGGACGTTGAGATCGATCGCGACACCGTACAGGTTGTTGTGAAAACCATTGCCCGCTTCCAGCGTGGTGGTGATCAACACATCTTTGACGATGCCGAATGACATCGGCTGGCCGGTCAGCGCGCTCAGACTGAAGCGCGGCGAGATCTCTCCGTAGAAACCCGTTAGGGTATTGGTGCCGGTTCGCGTCGGGTTGTCGATATCGGCGAAGAAAAAATTGTCGCCGTATTTCCATGCATTGACATGTTCGAGCGTACTAATCGAGCGCGTCTTGTCGCCGAGCTCGTAGTTGCTGCCGACGAGATATTGGATGTTGGTGGAGCTGAACGTCGCTGCGCCCGCGTGCGCGGCATTGACGTTGTACAGGCACAGCAGAGCGGTGCACGCGGTGAGCATGGATTGAACCATGCGAACAGGCCGGAGCGGTTTTACTTTGGCGAACAGCATATGCAGGATCTCCCGGTATTGTAGTGAGTGTGTTGTATACAACGTTGCATGGCACATGCCAGTATCGGCGTAGACTTGGATGCAGGTGCATTTATGGCTTATTTATTGCTGTTTTTCGCGTAAAGCGGCGTTCCGTGCGGAGACGCGAAATATTTTTCGCGGTAGTTGGCACGATGAAAAATGCACGCGCACGGTGCAACGCACCACCATTTTTGTGCAATGCTTTGAATGGCGCACTTGTACGAACCTCAACAGGCTGGAGTTGATCGTTATGAAAATTAAAAAACAGCGGGCAGATACGCATGGCAAGCGCGCTAGACCGGCATCCGTGCAATCGGCAGCCAAAGCGCTGCCCAAAAAATCGTCGACGCTCGGAATTTACCAACGGCTGCGGCGCGCCATTATGGATTTCGAGCTTGCGCCCGGCGCACGCATCACCGAAACCGAACTTGCCGAAACCTTCGGCATCAGCCGCACGCCGGTGCGCGAAGCGTTGCATCGGCTGGAAAACGACGGGTTGATTTCGATTCGCCCGAAGCAAGGCTGCTTCGTGCGCGATGTCGACATTCATCAGATCAGCAATTACTACGATGTGCGTATTACGCTGGAAGTCATGGCCGTGGAACTGGCATGTAAAAATATGCCGGACGAAGTGATCGCGCAATTGCTGGACACCTGGAATCCGGCCACACGCCCCAAACGCTTTAAAAACCCTGACGAAATAAAAGTGCTCGAAGAAGTGTTCCACGCCATGATCGCCGACTACAGCGGCAATCCGGTGCTGGCCAGTTATCTCAAAGACGTCAACGACCACATCCGCAGCGTGCGCCGTCTCGGGTTCCCCGATGCGAAAAGCATTGTTGAAACTTACGAGGAACACTACCGCATTTGCACGCTGCTCAAAAAACGCGATGCACGCGCGGCGCGCGAAGCAATGATTAAACACATCCGTAAAAGCCAGGGTATCGCGCGCTCCGTCACGCTCAGCCAGCTGCAACAACAACATCATCGCGTCGGCGCCGTACGCTTCGTCGACTGATGTATCTTGCGGCCTATCGGGTGCGCGCTGTCATTTAGTGAGTATCCGCGTTGACATCGTCCCGCCACCTGCATGCCGCCGGGTCGCATGCACCAAAGTTCTCCTCGCCAGCGTATTTGCGGCGTTTTTTGCACTAATGCCGGGAATATTTCAACGCGGTAGCCCCACCCGTTTGAATCGCGTTATTACTTAATCTCCAGTGGATAGAAGTCTATTCGCGGTTGTTAAGCGCAGCGAAAGTATCTGGGCACGACAGTTGCTAATACCTCGGGTATGAATGTTACCGGGAGTGCGCATTTCGAGTGCGATCCAGTAATCAAACATCGAGTTGGAGAATCAACGGGCCGTGGTCGATAAAAGCTGCCGGCGTATCAAAAGTTAATTCGTCGGCTTTTCATTTTGCAGTATGGAGAGACAAATGAACGTTACATTGACAAATTTCATTGAAGACCCCAACGAGTCTTGCATCTTTTGCGGCAAACCCCAACACACCCACTTTATCGATGTGGGTAGCGTGGACGGTCAGCGTTACGCGCATCACCAGCCTTGCGACGAACAAATGAAAACACTAGGCGCCGAGAAAGCATCGCGTAAAAAAAGTATTTCGCGTTTTCTAGAACAGTGGTTGCATCCAAAGGCCGCCTAACGCCGGAATTTTTCAACGGCAAGTGCGTCGATGTCATCGCGTCGCGCACCTTGCCTTGGTTAAGCACCTGCCATGCGATCCGCACTGGCGAGAAAACGCAAGTAGTTAATTTATAAAACACGCGGGACTCGACATAAGTACGTATTAAATTATTTCTGCTGCCAGTACCTTGCTAACGATACGGAATTGAACTCGGTGAAAGTGGCGAACTCACGCCGGCACCAGGTCTTTACTGTATGTGACAGCAGGGTTTCCATCTAAAATAATACCGGCAATAGCCGCGAGCTTGACAACCCCTCGATATCGCCTAAACCTTAATGACGTGTTTTATCAGAACGGCATTCCCCTGCCTGCAAATTGATAAATAAAAACAAGCACGAGGTATGTAATGCAATTTATACGGGTAGCTCCTGCCAGAGAGGGAAGCCGCAAGGCCGGTTGCTGCGCATTCAAAACCACGGCCTTCAGCTGGCATACACGAATGGCATTGAGTCTATTAGCACTGGTAGTGCCTCCGGTGCACGCGGCAACCAATTCGCCGCTCGACATTAAGCATCTCTCGCTCGAACAATTGATGGAGATCGACGTTTACTCGGTGTCGCGGCGGCTCGAACCTTACCAGACCGCGCCCAGCGCCATCTATGTATTAACCGCAGAAGAAATCCGCCGCTCCCGCGTCACCAGCATTCCGGAGGCGTTGCGCTTGGTACCCGGGGTACAAGTCGCGCGCATCGATTCCAATAAATGGGCGGTGAGCATCCGAGGATTCAACTCGCGCACTTCGAATAAACTGCTGGTCGTGATCGACGGACATTCGATCTACGACCCGTTGTTTTCAGGAGTGCTTTGGGAATCGCGCGATGTGTTGATCGAGGATATTGACCGCATCGAGGTGGTCCGCGGTCCAGGCGGAACCCTCTGGGGCGCGAACGCGGTAAACGGTGTGATCAACATCGTCACCAAGCGTGCGCATGACACGCAGGGCGGGTTGGCGATCGTGCGCGCCGGCACTGAGGAGCGCGCGATGGGTGGGTTTCGTTATGGCTGGCAACCCGCTAAGGATCAGGATGCGCGTGTCTACGTCAAGGCCTACGAGCGCGACACTGGTTACGTTCCGTCAGGCAGCGCGCATGATGGCATTTCCTCGGGCCAGACCGGTTTTCGCTGGGACTGGACGCCGAATACGCGCGATGAGCTGCGTATCTCGGGTGATTATTTCGATGTCACGGCGGAAGAGCGCAATACGCTGCTTGCAACGCAAAACGTCGCTCATCAGGGCAGCAATCTGTCGACACGCTGGAAACGATCCTTGGCGGATGCAGGCACTCTGCGGGCCGTGCTCAACTACGACCACTTTCAGTTGAATCATGTGCAACTGGGCGAGAAGCGCGACACTTATGAATTCGAAGTCCAGCACGGCTTCATTCCCGCACCGCACCATCAATTCACTTGGGGAGTGGACTACCGGCTGTCGCGCGACGATCTGCGCAATGGCCCGATATTGCATCTCGATCCGTCCCGGCGTAATGCCGCTACGGCCGGTGTGTTTGTGCAGGACACCCTTGGTTTATTTGACGAGCTCTGGCACCTGACTGCGGGAACTAAATTCGAGCGTAATGATTACAGCGGTACGGAGTGGCAGCCCGGTCTCCGCGTGTCTTGGACGCCGGATACGCGCCGCACCGCGTGGGCTTCTGCAGCGCGCGCGGTGCGTGTGCCGTCGCGTCTGGAAACCGATTTGGTCTTGAATAATGTGCCGGTGGGTAAAGGATTTGATTCAGAGCGTCTGAATGCCTATGAGTTGGGCTACCGGCAACAACTCAACGCCAGCCTTTGGTACGACGTTTCTCTATTTCATAACTCGTATCGGAGTCTGTTAAGCAAGGAGCAGTTCTCTACTAATCCGCTGGATTTCGCGATAGAGAATCAACTGCGCGGTTACACGCGCGGTATGGAGCTGGCGGCGCGCTGGAAACCGTCGGCAGACAGCGCCCTGGATGTCTCGTACAGCTTCCTGCAAATGAGTTTGCACGCCGCTGCCGGCAGTTTCGATACGACCAGCGTTCCGTCTCTCGAAGGCGCTTCTCCACGCCACCAACTGGTGCTGCGTGGAGCGTTCGATCTGCAAGATTACATGCAATTCGATGGGACACTACGTTTTGTAGATAAGCTCGCCGGACCCGCACCGTTCGATGTTCCCGCCTACACCGAATTAAATCTGGGTTTGACTTGGCTTGCGCAACCCGGTCTTGATATTTCTTTGGTGGGGCAAAATCTGTTACACGATCATCACGCTGAACAATCCATAGCCTCTCTTGCGGTTACGGAAGCCGAACGCGGCGTATATCTGAAGTCAAGCTGGAGCTTCTGACGTGCGTGCACGCTTTGTATTCGCAATTTGTGTATACGCCGCGACCATCTCTTTTTGCATGGCCGAGCCGGCACAATCGCAGACCGCGCTACTCGAACAACAGGTCAAGACATCTTATCTTTACAATTTTATCCAATTTGTCGCCTGGCCCGAAGATGCGTTGAATACCGGCAGTAAATTCAATCTCTGCGTGCTTGCGGGCGAAGAATACGGCACCACGCTGACGGACCTGGCCGCCGGGCAGATCGATGGCCATGAGATTGCCGTGCACCGGTTCGATCAGTTTGCAGGCACTGACGGTCTTAATTGTCACTTGCTGTTTATTTCGCGCGAAAAATTCACCTTAGTACCGAAAGACTTCAATGGCGAACGCGGGATGCTCACCATCGGCGATATGCCCGGTTTTCTTGAACATGGCGGAATCATCAATCTGGTTGAAGTGCGCGGCAAGATTCGTTTTCAGATCAACCAACAGGCGGCCCAGCGTGCCGGACTCACCATGAGTTCAAAGCTGCTGGATCTTGCGATGAAGTAGTCATGAGCCGCCTTACGCCTGCATTTCGCGATGTTTCATTGCGCTGGAAAGCGGTCATTATCATGCTCAGCGTCAGTGCAATTAGCCTACTGTTGGCCGTCGCGGGCATGCTTGTTCACACCCGCTCGGCCTTCGAACGGCAAATGGAACAAAAACTATTCCTGCTGGCCGACGTGATCGGATCGAATAGCACGGCTGCCTTGACTTTCAAAGACGCCGCCGCCGCATCCGAAACATTGTCGGCGTTGCACAGCGACGAACATGTGATGGCGGGCGGACTGTACGATGCGCAAGGCGTGCTGTTCGCGCGTTACCTGCGCCCCGGCGTTAATGCCGATTTTCCGAAGGCGCCACGTGTTGATCAGCAAGCCGCGATCCAGGTATAAATCTGCCCGACGATTATTCGCGCTAAAGGTGATCTGTTTAGACGGGACCGGCAGGTTCAGGGACCGAATTTGCGCAAGCGCCTCGCTTTGGATAATGGCCCAGTCAAACGGTTGCTGGTTCTGGAACAAACGAGCTTTCGCGCGCGCGTACTCAGCCAGAGAGGGATAACGGTCCAGGTGATCCGGCGTGATATTC
>JACQEQ010000049.1 GCA_016200445.1 Gammaproteobacteria bacterium
AACGGCCCGATGTGAATGCCGATGTGCTGATCAATATCAGCGACGAACTGCCGATGTTCTATTCAAATCTGGCACGCGTGGCTGAAATTATCGATGGCGAGGAAGCAGTAAAACTCAAAGGACGTGACCGTTTTCGCCGTTACCGCGAGTGTGGATGTACTATGCTATCCCACCCTATCGATATACTGAGTTCCGAATGAACGACACCATTCCTCCACTCGCCGTCTGGCTCAAGGCGAATTCCGCAGAACGCAAGGCGGCGGAAAATGCGACCGAGCGCAATATTCCTACCTTGAATACGCGCGCGATACCCGCAGCAAAAGAAGAAGATGTCGTAGACGCATATCTGCCGCCCGAAGTGCCCGCGTTTGACCCGGTGCTGATCGGCCCAGAACGCGGCGGTTTAAACAGCGGCGAAGCGCCTCCCGAAACTCAGCTGAGCGGAGAAGATATCCGGCAAATTTCGGAAAAACTACGCAGTGTACTGTTACCAGAAATCGACAAGGTCGTGAGCTACGCAATGAATCATGCATTTGCTTACGCGATGGATCAGGCGACCCATATCTTGCGCGAAAAAGTCCACGTTAAAATAAAAGAGCTACTGCCTAAACTCGTCGAAGACGCGATCCGGAATCCTACCCACAAGTCCAAGTAGTCCGTTTTACCCAAGCGCAGATAAAATGTAACCGATGGATTTTTCGCCCAGCGAAGCGTAGCTCTGTCACCGCATCCATTGCATTGCGACGACGCTGGGTGAAAAAAGACCCGGCCTCACATCTGTGCTTGTGTGGCACGTGCGACAAGTCCCGTTATAATGCCGCGCAAGCGACCTTTCCTCTCCGAATCCCACACCCAGGTTTAGCCCTTCATGGAAAAAACATACGCGCCCCAAGACATCGAACAACGCTGGTACGACACCTGGGAGAGTAAAGGCTATTTCAGCCCCAGCGGCACAGGCGCGCCCTACTGCATCATGATTCCGCCGCCCAACGTGACCGGCAGCTTGCATATGGGACATGCGTTCCAAGACACCATCATGGACGCACTCACGCGCTACCACCGCATGAAAGGCGACAACACCTTGTGGCAAGCCGGCACCGACCACGCGGGCATCGCCACGCAAATGGTGGTCGAACGCCAGCTCAACGCGCAAAACAAGACCCGGCACGATTTGGGCCGCGATGAATTTATCAAAAAAGTCTGGACCTGGAAGGAAGAATCCGGCGGCACCATCACACGCCAGTTACGCCGCATGGGCGCGTCGCTGGACTGGTCACGCGAACGCTTCACGATGGACGAGGGCTTATCCACGGCGGTCACCGAAGTGTTCGTGCGTCTGCATGAAGAAGGCTTGATCTATCGCGGCAAGCGCTTGGTGAATTGGGACCCGGTGCTGCACACGGCGGTGTCGGATCTTGAAGTAATTGCCGAAGAGGAAAGCGGCAGCCTGTGGCATTTGCGTTATCCGTTGGCCGACGGCAGCGGGCATTTAATTGTCGCGACCACGCGCCCGGAAACCATGTTGGGCGATAGTGCCGTTGCAGTGCATCCGGAAGATGAGCGTTACCAGCATCTGATCGGCAAGCGCGTGAACCTGCCGCTCACTGGCCGGCAGATTCCGGTCATCGGCGACGACTACGTGGATCGCGAGTTTGGTACTGGCTGCGTGAAAATTACACCGGCGCACGATTTTAATGACTACGCCGTCGGTCAGCGCCACCAGCTGCCGCTGATCAATGTGTTTACCATCGATGCGAAAATCAATGACAACGCTCCAGCCAGATATCGGACACTGGATCGTTTCGCCGCCCGTAAGCGCATCGTCGCCGATCTCGAAGCCGCTGGTCTGCTCGCCGAAGTCAAACCACACAAGTTGATGGTGCCACGGGGTGACCGCACTCACGCCGTCATCGAACCGCTGCTCACCGACCAGTGGTTCGTGAAAGTCGCGCCGCTAGCCGAACCGGCCATTAAAGCGGTGGAAACCGGCCAGATCCGCTTCGTGCCCGACAACTGGAAGAACACCTATTACGACTGGATGCGCAATATCCAGGACTGGTGCATCTCGCGGCAAATCTGGTGGGGACATCGTATTCCGGCGTGGTACGACGCCGCCGGAAATATTTATGTCGGACGCAGCGAAGCCGAGGTGCGCGCCAAACATAAGCTGGCAGCGAGCGTGGTGCTCACTCAAGACAACGACGTGTTGGACACCTGGTTCTCGTCGGCGCTGTGGCCGTTCTCCACGCTCGGCTGGCCGGAACAGACCCGCGAACTAAAAGCATTTTATCCAACGGCGGTATTGGTTACAGGTTTCGACATTATTTTCTTCTGGGTGGCCCGCATGATCATGATGGGCCTGAAATTCACCGGCGAAGTGCCGTTTCACGAAGTCTATATTCACGGCCTGGTGCGCGATGCGCACGGCCAGAAAATGTCGAAATCCAAGGGCAATATCCTCGACCCAATCGACTTGATCGACGGCATCACGCTCGAAGCGCTGGTAAAAAAACGTACCACCGGCTTGATGCAACCCGACATGGCCAAGCGCATCGAGAAAGCCACGCGCGATGAATTCCCGAATGGCATTCCCGCGTTCGGCACCGACGCGTTGCGCTTCACGTTTGCAGCGCTGGCCTCCACTGGCCGCGACATTAACTTCGATCTGGCGCGCATCGAAGGCTACCGCAACTTCTGCAACAAGCTATGGAACGCGGCGCGCTTCGTGCTGATGAACACCGAGGATCAAGATACGGGAACCCAAGGCGGTGAATTGGAATTCAGCTTGCCGGATCGCTGGATTCTCACCCGCCTGCAAGACACCACCCGGCAAGTGCACGATGCGATCGAGCACTACCGGCTCGACCACGCCGCGCAAGCAATCTATGAATTTTTGTGGAACAGCTACTGCGATTGGTACCTGGAGTTGACAAAATCGGTGCTGACCTCCGCCGGCAGCACCCCTGCGCAACAGCGTGGCACGCGCCATACGCTGGTACAGGTGCTGGAGCGCGCGTTGTGCCTGGCACATCCGATCATGCCGTTCATCACCGAAGAAATATGGCAACGTGTGGCGCCTTTGGCCGGTGTCAGCGGCGCCACCATCATGCGGCGCGATTACCCCAGCGTGAACGCAAATCTAATTGACACGCGCGCCGTGACCGACATGGACTGGATCATGAATTTCGTGCTCGGCGTGCGCAAAATCCGCAGCGGCATGAACATCGCGCCGGGTAAACCGCTGCCGGTGTTGTTACAAAACGGGGCGGCGGAAGATCAGCGCTTATTAGCCGAGAACCGCAACTTTGTGGTCGCGCTCGCGCGCATCGATGCGATCACCTGGCTCGATGCCGCTGCGCAGCCGCCGGAGTCGGCGACCGCGCTAGTCGGTGAAATGAAAGTGTTAATACCGATGGCCGGATTGATCGACAAAAATGCCGAGCTGGCACGCTTGGCGAAAGAAATGGACCGGCTGAACAGCGAGGTCGAGCGCATTGGCACAAAGCTGGCGAATCCCAGCTTTGCCGACAAAGCGCCGCCCGCCGTGGTCGACAAGGAACGTGCGAAGTTACACGAAGTGCAGTCGGCACTTACCAAACTGCGCGAGCAAAATGCACGTATTGCAGCGATGTAATAGCAACTAAACGACCTTCACTGCACACACCGCCGGTAACAGGATGCGCGACTCGAACGGGCGGTAGCCCGCGTCGTTCATTGACGGATGCGTAAAGCGCAGCTCAACTTTTCCACCGAGTTTCTCGACAAATTTGCGGATCGCGTCCATACCTACACCGCGGCCGGAAATGTCGCTCACATGCTCGGCGGTGGACAAACCGGACTGGAAAATCAAATCTGCTAATTCGAGGTCGGTGAGTTCCTCGTTCGAGTACACGATACCCTGCGCGGTGGCTTTATCCTTGAGCTTACGCAGCGCTAAACCACGGCCGTCGTCTGACATCGCCAAGACTACATGGCTACCTTCTTCGTAAACATCCAGCGTGATGGTGCCCTGCTCGGATTTGCCGCGCACCGTACGCTCTTCAGCGGTTTCGATGCCATGGTCCATTGCGTTACGGAAGCCGTGGGTGAATACGTTCTTCATCACCTGCGCAACTTCGACCGCCAGGCGGATACCATTGTCGTTGATGACAATCTTGGGCGCTACTTTGCCCAACCGCTGCGCCAGTTCCGGCAACGAACGCGTGATGGCGTCTAACAACGACGGAATCGATTCGGTGCCGATGGCGCCGGAGATCGACTTCACAGTGCGCACCGCACTGCGCAACGCATCGACGTCGTGCTCGTTGACCTCTTCCAACACGTCGCGCAGCTTGTCGATCAACAACAAGTCGACATACACACCATCGGACGACGTATTGGCGAGCTTGTCTTTTTGAATCGTGGCGTAGTTCTCGATGCGCTCGCGCGTGCGTGCTAATTCAGTGAGCATTTTTTCTTTGTCCCAAAATGCATCTGGCTTGCTGCGCAATACGCTATAGGTGGTTTCAGCTTCATGCGCCACATCGGTCACGCCCATGAATCCGTAGGTACGCGCATTGCCCTTGATGGTGTGCATATTGCGGAACAAGGTGGCAACCACGTCGGGCGAAGCGGCTGCGGTTTCTTTGATGAGTTTTTCGTTTTCGTCCAAGAAGCGCGTGGCGTCCTTGATGAAACCGAGGAACTTCTCCTGACCCACCGACAAAATCTGTCCGATGATTTGCAGTTCGGCTTTTTGCTTTTCCGCTTCGGCCTGCAAACTACGCAGTTCGGTGACATCGCGCACCGTGACCATGAGCTTTTCGATAACATCGTTTTCACCGATCAGCGGATCCCAATCGAGTTCGAGAATTTTGCTACGCCCGTCCGGCATGGTGCGCGTGAATTCGTGCACCAGACAGTGCTTGTTGAAATCGAACATCATCGCGTCCTCGCCCAAGATGGCATCGAGCGCGGCGGAAATCTGCGAAATTCCGTTGGAGCCCAGGTTAGTGTCCTTAAACAATAGATCCATTATGTCTGCGTTGGCGACTTTAGTATCTTCGACGATGCTTTCCAGATACGCGGAATACTCGGGATGAATCGTACGTCCGGGCAAAATGGTGAAGATGCCCTGATGCATATTCTGCAACATGTTGTTAATGTCGTTGGTCTTCTGGCGCAGCTCGGAGGTTCGAGTCTCGACTTTATGTTCCAGCGTGCGGTTTTGTTCCGCAATCACATTCAGCATGTTGATGTTTTTGAAGCTGACCACTGCAGTGCGCGCAATGGTCTCGGCGAATTCGCGATCGGTGTCGACGAATTTCACCTCGCCGACGTCGCCGCAGAAATTCATCACGCCGAAGATCTCGTTATTGTCGATCATGGGCACGCAGATGATCGCGCGTGACGAGGCGTCGTCGCCCGGCTCGGCGGCGAACTGCTGATCTTTGGTGGTGTCAGGAATATAAATGATTCGCTTCTCTTGCGCGGCACCGCCAGCGACACCCTCGCCGATCTTGAACGTGCGCGCATTGTGAATCACGCTTGCGTCGCGTGCCGGTGAATAAGCTTTTACTTCCAGCAAACCGTTTTCCTGATTGTATAAATACACCGAACCCCACTCGACGTCGCAATGGTCGCGCATCGTCTTCAATGCGTGTTCCAACACTTTCATCGGATCATGCATGCTCGCCATAATTTGGCCAGTCGCATTCAGCACATGCAGATCATTGATTTTCTTTTTTATCGCATCGCGCATGTCGGCGAAGCTTTGCGCCAGACTGCCCAGCTCATCCTTGCGCTGCGTGTCGATGGCCTGATTCAGATCGCCGTGCGCCAGTTGTATGGCACTGTTTTTCAACGCATCGATTGGAGTGATGATGGTGCGCGTCAGAAATAGACCGACCATGACTGCGCAAATCATACCCAGCATAATGAGCCCGGCGACGATGTACTGAGTACGGCTCACCTGGGTAGTCAACTCGGCGCTGCTTTCCACACTGAAATCGTGCTGGGTCTTGACTAATGCAGTCAAGCGTTCTTGTATCTGCAATACCAGCGGTGAAATTTCTTTACGGATAACGTAAGCATCCTGGCGCCAGTCTTCGGCGCCGTGGATTCTCATGACTTCCTCGGCGGCCGGACCCCAATCACGAAATGCAATATTAAAGTTAGCAAACGATTCTTCTTGCTCAAAGCCCAACAGACTCTTACTTGGCCCGTTGAGTTTGTCGACATCGCGTTTGATCAGATCCATGTAGCTGCGAAAATTTTCTTTGTTGGCATCGGCACGGAAAGCGAGAAAGATACGCAATTCATTCAAAGCACTGGCAACATTGGTGCGCAGCGAAAATATATCCAGCAGGAACTGGCGGCGGGTTTCATTGGCGGACTCACCGCCTTCCGCTAACAACATTTCTTGCAGACTCTGCAGCATGGTTTGGGCACGCGGGTTGACCTCGCGACCGGCATAACCTAACGCGGGCGTGTTCTTCGCATCATCGCTTGCGAACACCAGCATTTGCTCTTTATAACTTTGCAACTTAATGATGCCTTGCTGCACCTCGTCGACCATCTTGAGTGTCGCAGCGTCGTCTTGCACCACGCGCATCGAACTCAGTAGCTGCACCGATTGCGTTATCTTGTTCAAGTTATAGATGTAATCATTTTTGTGTATCAGTTCTTTACTGAGCAGGTAAAAACCCAACGATGCTGAAACCCGGTCCAAGTGGTCGACTAAATTGAGCGACTGTTCCATTGCCGGCTGCACGTCGTTGACCAGCGTAGAAAGTTTTTCCTTGTTGGCTTTCAGACTGGTAAAGGCGCTGATACCGACCGCCACCAACAGCACGACCAAAATACCGAAGCTGATCCAGATTTTTTTGCGGATCGTGATTTTGTTCAGCATCGTCTGACTGTCAAGCAACGACGCCATCATGCGGTGATCGAGTGGTGTCTTCGGCGTTAAGCCGTTACCGTGCATCGTTTCTATT
>JACQEQ010000050.1 GCA_016200445.1 Gammaproteobacteria bacterium
AATGCGGTTGCATTCATGCTGAACTCGCGCAACCCCAGACCCAGTAGCAGACGGGTGTAGCGCAAGTCGCCGGCCATTGCCCCACACAGCATGACCGGCACTCGAGCCGCTTTGCCGGCGCGAATGATGTTGCGAATCAGTAGGAGTACGGCCGGGTGCAGGGGATCGTACAAATGCGCGACATCGTTATCGCCGCGGTCCACCGCGAGCGTGTATTGCACCAGATCATTAGTGCCGATGGACAGAAAATTCACGCAGCGTGCGAGCCGTTTAGCCAATAATGCAGCCGCTGGCGTTTCGATCACGCAGCCCAGCGGTATGCATGCGTTGAAGCGTTGTTTGCGTGCGAGCAGCTCGCCTTTGGCTTCTTCGAGTAATTGGGCCACCTGCACGAGTTCCTCCATGCCTGTCAACATCGGGAACATAATGCGCGCCGCGCCGTGTGCGGAAGCACGTAAAATAGCGCGCAGTGTCTTTGAACGCTTTTACGATATGCAAGTACGCGTGAAACTGCTCTTCTTCATCGGGAGGCGTATCGCGATCCATGAAGATGAATTCGGTGCGATATAAGCCAACGCCGGTGGCTCCATTTTTTTTAGCGGCGGCGATGTCGGCGGGTAATTCGATGTTGGCATGCAAGGCAACGGTTTGCCGGTCGGTGGTGACGGCCGCCGTGCTGCGCAGTTGTACGAGCGAAGCACGATAGCGTTTTAGCTCGCGCTGGCGGCGTTGAAAATAGTCGATAGTGTCAAGATCAGCCCCTGCGAGCAGTATCCCGTTCTGTCCATCGATCACCAGAATTTCATCGTCGCTCAACACGCGTCGCACATGCGGTACGCCGACCAGCGCCGGAATGCCCAGGCTGCGTGCCAGGATGGCGGTGTGCGAGGTCGGGCCGCCGCGTTCCGCAACGATGCCGGCGATATCGTGGTGCTGGAAAAACAAGGTGTCCGCCGGGCTGACATCCTCGGCGATGATGATGCGTCCGCGCAGGTGATCGGTGGGTTGCGGCGGAGCAAGTTGCGCCGGTTGGACTAGGGCGCGCTGGATGCGTTGCACGACATGGTCGACATCGTCTTTGCGGGTACGCAAATAGGCGTCGTCCATTTCGTCGAAGGTGTCGACCACTGCGTCGAGTTGCAGCTGCAGGGCCCACTCGGCATTGCAGCGATGCGATTTGATGAGTTTGATCGGACCCTCGGTCAGGGTCGGATCGTTGAGCATCAACAAATGTGTATCGATGAACGCTGCGATGTCGGGGGGTGTGTGTTTGGGAATTTGCTGACGTATGGCACGCAGCTGTTCTAGCGCGTAGTCGACCGCGCTGCGGTAGCGTTCGGCTTCATGGTGGACCTGTGCGGCGTCGATTTCATACTGCGGAATTTCCAAGCGTTCGCGGCGCAACACCCGCGCTTTTCCGACCGCGTAGCCTTTAGAGACGCTGATGCCTTGCAACGCGAGGGCCATAACAAGTTGATCCTGCGATCACATGTGAGCCCGATCCATGGTGGGAGTTACTCGGATTCCCCAAACCGGTTATTGACTAATTCGGCGAGATTGTCCAGTGCTTCTTGTTCGTCGGCGCCGTTGGCGATGATTTTGACGGTGCTGCCTTTGGCGGCGGCAAGCATCATTACGCCCATGATGCTTTTTCCGTTAACAGTGCGCTGGTTGCGCGCCAGTTGGATATCGCTGCTATAAGTGGATGCAAGCGTAACGAATTTTGCTGCCGCACGCGCATGCAGGCCGAGCTTGTTGATAATTGGCACGTCGCGTTCGATCATCAATAAGGCCTCATTCGCGTAGATCTTTGCACAAAAGTACGCCATCGCGTCCGCCGCTTAAGGCTTTTTCGGCGAGTTCAGGCAGGGTTAACTTGGGGTAATTCATTACCCGCAACAGCATGGGCAAATTAACTCCTGAGATAATGATGGTATGAATATGGTGCTGCAATGCCCACGCGACATTGCTCGGCGTGCTGCCGAATAAATCTGTCAATATCAGGACGCCATCGCCATGATCGACTTCGCGCACCAGCTGGTGCGCACGATCGATCATCGCTTCGGGATCTTTATCCGAGGTTACGCCGAGGACGGCGGTGGGAATCGGTTGTACGCCGAGCATGCCGACGGTCGCATCGAGTAATACACGGCCCACGTCATTGTGGGTAATGATGAGAAGTCCTACAGTCATATTAATTCCCTGTGACGAGCCAGTACCCCGCTACGCGATTTCGAAAAATGGTCGGCCAGACGGCGGGCAAAGTAAACCGAACGGTGTTGTCCGCCAGTACAGCCGATAGCGACCGTAACGTAACTGCGATTGTCGGCTTCAAATTGCGGCAGCCAACGTTCCAGAAAGGTGCGAATGTCGTCGTACAGACGCGTGGCGTGCGGATCACGTTCCAGGAATTCGGCGACTTCGGCATCCAGGCCGGTTTTGTCACGTAGTGCCGGTACCCAGTGCGGATTCGCCAGGCAACGCACATCGAATATAAAGTCGGCATCGGTCGGTACGCCGCGTTTGAAACCGAACGATTCAAATAATAACGACAGCGTTTGTTGTGGCTTGTCCAGCACGCGGGTGCGAATCGCGTCGCGCAATTGGTGGATATTATAGTGGCTAGTGTCGACAAATAAATCGGCGCAACCCGCAATCGGTTCCAGTACCTTGCGTTCGCGCAACATGGCTTCGGCCAATGGAATGGCGGCATCGGAAAGCGGATGTTTGCGGCGCGTTTCACTGAAGCGCTTGAGCAAGACATTGTCATCGGCGTATAGAAACAAGGTTTCGCAGACGATGCCGTCGGCTTTTAGCTGGGCAAGTATTTTTGGAAAATTCGCGATGTCGTCGGAAATGTTGCGCGCATCGATACCGACGGCGGCGCCGATGGGGCAGCTGCTAGTGTTCGCCGACATGCGTTGCGCAAACGCAGGTAGCAAACCGGCGGGCAAGTTGTCGATGCAGTAAAAATCCAGATCTTCGAAAACGTTGAGCGCGGTGCTTTTTCCCGAA
>JACQEQ010000432.1 GCA_016200445.1 Gammaproteobacteria bacterium
CCGCCGTCGAGGTAATCGTTGCCCTTGCCGCCCTGTGCGACGTCGTTATCGTCTCCCATCGAAATGAAATCTTTGCCTGCATCGCCCTGTGCAATGTCATCACCCGCCCCGCCGAAAATGACGTCGTCACCCGCGTCGCCATAAATCAAATCGTTCTGGGTTCCTCCATCGAGAAAATCGTTGCCTTGCCCACCATCGAGGACGTCGTCGCCCGCCTCCCCGTACAGCGTGTCCGCACCCGGCTGCATGCTGGTGTAGAGCAAATCGCCCCAGATAAAGTCACCACCGTCTCCACCGTACACCGTGTCATTTCCGCTCAACGCGTCCGTGATGATGTTGTTTTCGGAGGTGCCATGAATAATGTTGTCTTGCGCCAGGATGCCGAAGGGGTTGGTTCGCGCATTGACGTATTCCTCCCAGCTCAGTTCGGCGCCGGTGGGTTGGGGTGCAACGGCGGGGGGCGCCGTGTACTCCTCTTCGCACGTCATCGGCCCCGGTGGCAGTGCGGCAATCATCGAGTCCATCGAGTGCTGGTCGATCAAATATCCACCGGTCAGCGCGGCGGCGTAGGCGCCCGGGTTTCGCTTTGCAAAAATAGCGAACCAGTCGGGAACCTGCGCGAACACATCACCCAAAGACGTGGATACAGTGACCGTCTCATGACTCCCGAGCTGATCCAGCCATACATCAGTCAGATTGCTAACCGGATCGAACGCTGCGTTGTAGTTATGTACGTAGGAATAATCGCCGTCGTCCGGCGCGCCTTCGATGTTGTCCAGCGATCCGCTGACGCCGGGCGCGTTGAAGGCCGTGGCGGAAACTCGATCATCGTTGTGCGTGCTGGCGGCGACGAGTTGGGCCAACCCTCCGCCCAGAGAGTGGCCGGTGAGTGAAATTGACGCTCCACCAGATTGCTGTTTGACCGCGTCATAAAATGCCCGCGCGTTGTCGTATTGATTCGGCTTCACTCCCGATCCAAATTGGACATCCGGGATCGCGTCTTGAAGTTCATCCGTTCCACGGTAGGCAACGACGATTTCGCCGGATTCATCGTTTTTATAGGCGGCGGCGTAGAAGCCGTTTTCTGAGTTGGCTGTCAGCCCTCCTGGCATCTCCAACCGCGTCCAACCCTCCGGCGCACCGGCGTCGTTATAGACATCACCAGCCAATGCAGCATAGGTATTCACATTCAACACAGAAAATTCAGAGCACGCCATGACTTAATCTCCTCAAGCAGTAATTGTGATTAACGAACAAATTCCCAAATTTTGATTTCATCTCCGGACACGGTGGCGAAGTGCTTACCGTCAGGACTCGGTGCAACATGAGCAACATCGGAGAAGCCTTGGATCGTGTCGATCAGACGACCGCTCTCCACATCCCATATCTCAATTGACTTGCCTCCACCACCGGCCAGCAATACTTCGTTGCCATGAACGTAGTGCAGTGAACGCATCGCCCCGTAAAGCACGCTGTAAAAACCCTTAACCTTTTCAAAGGTCGATACATCACGTACTTGTATTGGATCCGAGCCTCTCGGTTTGCCTTGATGCACTAACTGACCTGCGCCATATGACGCCGACGCCAAGTATTTTCCGTCGGAGGTAAACGACAACGAATTTATGCCCACGTTATCTACCTTCTTGACCTCTTTAATCTGCTTGCAATCCCACGCCGACCAAAGCTCCAGCGTCCCATCAATGCGCCCGACCGCGAACGTGCTGCCGTCTGGGTTAAATGCAAGCGAGTAAGTCAGATTAAAGGGGTTGTTGCGCTCATCCTCTACGTAGGTACATACGACTTGCCCCGTTTCCAACTCGTACACCACGCCCGCATTCGAAGTGACATAACTGTCCACGACCAAGCGACGACTGTCGGGACTGAACGCCACCGCATGCGCTTGGTTGCTGTGACGCGGCTCTGGCGGCGGTGGGATGAAAGCCCGCAGCAGCTTCCCGGTCGCGGCGTCGTATAGATGGAGGTGCGCCTTGCCGGCTCCGATGTTGAAAGCGCGCCCGACCGCCAAGGTCCGCCCATCCGGGCTATACGCCAACGCACCCACCGCGCCTGGCTCTTTGTCGATCGTTCGCAGCAGCTTCCCCGTGGTCACGTCCCACACGGTGACCTTGCGATGCAAACTCTGACCGACAGCCAGTTCTTTTCCATTCGGATGCCACGCCAGCTCCGTCAGCGGATAATCCGCCTCAAAACTCTTCACGACGCGCACCGTTCCCGCCGTCGCCGTCACCCCGCCGCAACCGAAGATCGCAACGCACAGCCCCGCAATGACCGCCATCGCATAGGTAGGGACGAGTCTTTGAACCCGAACGTTCTTCTTCATCTCATCATTCGCCATCTTCATTGCCCTCGTTTCTTGAAGTCACAACCTGACCTTCCGCTACCTCTACACCGTGCTCGTAACCATGCCGTTTATTTCTGCGGTCGCTCCAGCGATGCGATGCGTTGTTGCAGCATTTGAATAGTCTTGGCATTTTGCGCGTAGGCGCGTGCGAGCTGGCGCGTGACGTCGGCCAGGTTTTTTATGGCGATGGTCATTTCGTCTTTCTTGGTACTCACGGCGTCCAAATGCATCATTACCAGTTGCGCAACCTGGTTAGGGTCGCTGATCACGCGCGGGGCGCGTTTACCATTCAGCGGCTTTTTAGCTGCTGTGGATTTTTCCGGCTGGGCTGCTTTACGAGTCGCGTTGTTGTTTGCTTTGTTATCGGTCATGGTTTTCTTGCCCTCGTTTAGTTTGAGATACCCCTCACCCTGCCCTCTCCTACAAGGGGGAGGGGGCCAGCGTGAATTCAGCATAGTCACTATCGCTCGCGTGCGCTTTCAGCGCCGTAGCGCATCAACGGGCTCAGGAAATATTCAATCAAGCGGCGTTTGCCTGTTTGCACTTCCACGGTCACCGTCATACCCGGCGCGAGGTTCACGAGTTTTTCACCGACGTGGATAGCGGATTGCGCGAGGGTGACGCGCGCGGCGTAGACGAAGCCTTGTTGCTTGTCTTCGATGGCGTCGTTGGAGACGTGCTGGATCGTGCCGGCCAGGGTGCCGTATTTGGTAAACGGGAAGGTGTCGACCTTGACAATGGCATTCTGCCCGTCTTCGACAAAGCCGATGTCTTTGTTCTGTACCAGGGCCTCGGCTTCGAGCGTTTGGCCTTCGGGCACGATGACCATCAACGGTTGTGCGGGCGTGACCACGCCGCCGACGGTATTGACAACCAGTTGTTGCACCACGCCATCCACCGGTGCGGTGAGTTGTTGTAACGCGCGGCGTTGGTCGGCCTTAACGAGGTCTTGTTCCAATGCACGTGCGGTATTGCGGGCGATTGAAAATTGCTCCATCGCGTTGCGCACAAATTCAGCCTGTAAAACTTGCTTCTGCTTGAGTACGCTGCTGATGGCGGATTCGGTTTCTTGCACGCGGCTGCGCTGGGCGTCGAGGTCATGAAGCTGTTCAAGCCGCTGCTGTTCCAGCGTGAGGTAGTCTTGCTCCGGCGCCAGGCTCTGTTCTTTGAGGGTTCGCAGCGATGCCGCACGTTGCGTGACGAGCGGGAGTGTCGCTGACAATTTCTTTGTCATAATTTTCGCGGTGGCAAGTTCGGCACGATGCTGCGTGAGTGCCTCATCGAGTGCCGCAATGCGCGCGGTGCTTTCTTCCAGTTGTCGACGCAGCATGGCGATTTGTGTTGCGCGTTGTTCAAGTGTGGCTTTTTCTATACCTGTGGATTCAGGTGCCTCTTCTTGAATAGTCGCATTGCTGGCAATCGCTGGCCTTTCCGTACCTGGCGCTTCTTTTTTACCAACGAGTTTGGCGAGCAAACCCCAGCGCCACGCGTCGAGCCGTGCGTTTACAAGATCTGATTCCACGCGCTGCACATCGGCACCGCTGGTGGTGGGATCAAGCTCGATGATCAGGTCGCCCTGCTTGACATGTTGTCCGTCACGGACGTGAATGGCGCGCACTACACCCGCTTCGAGCGGTTGAATGATTTTGTCGCGTCCGCTGGCGATGATCTTGCCTTGTGCGGTGGCGACGATTTCCACTTCGCTAAAACTTGCCCAAACAATCGCGAGCACGATAAATGTCATGATCGCCCACAGAATCCAGCGCCCGACGGTATTTGGCGGTGTTTCCTCGATTTCCAATGCGGCAGGGAGAAATTCGTATTCTTCGCGCATATGCATGATCACACCCCCGCCTGATACTGATGCAACTTTGTATAGATGCCAGGCTGTTGGAGTAAATCCGCATGCGTGCCCTGCTCGACGATCTGGCCTTTGTCCATCACTACGATTCGGTCGCACACACGCACGGTGCTTAAGCGATGCGCGATGATGAATACGGTGCGGCCGCTGCAGATGGATTTCATGTTGTCCTGAATGATGCGTTCGGATTCGTAGTCGAGCGCGCTGGTCGCTTCGTCAAAGATCACGATGCGCGGGTTGGTAATCAGCGCACGTGCAATGGCGATACACTGGCGTTGCCCGCCCGATAAACGCCCGCCGTGTTCGCCAACGATGGTGTCGTAGCCTTCCGGTAACTGCAAAATGAACTCGTGTGCCCCCGCGAGTTGTGCGGCGGCGATCACGTCGTCCATACTCGTGCCGGGGTCGCTGAGCGCGATGTTGTCGCGCACCGATTTATTAAATAAGAAGCTCTCTTGCAGCACGACGCCGACTTGCCGTCGTAACCACGATGGGTGCAGCAAAGCCAGGTCAAGACCGTCCACCGTAACGCGACCACCTTCAGGTACATAGAGGCGTTGCACGAGCTTAGTGAGCGTGCTCTTGCCGGAACCCGAACGCCCAACGATGCCGATGATTTGTCCGGCAGGAACATCAAGCGAAACCTGGCGCAAGATTTCCGGGCTATCCGGCCGGTAACGGAACGTGACATTTTCCAGCGTGACGCGGCCTTGAATCGCTGCGGGCACCGCACGATTGGAATTGATGCCAGGCTCGGGATGCGTGTTGAGGATATCGCCCAAACGTTCGACAGAAATTCCAGCCTGCTGAAATTCTTGCCACAATTGCACGATGCGCAACACCGGCGCGCTGACGCGTCCGGCCAGCATGTTGAATGCAACCAGTTGTCCGATGGTCAATTGGCCATCCAGTACTAACCTAGCACCGACCCACAGCAACACCACGTAGGTGATTTTGTTCAAAAACCCAGCGAGCTGGCTTGCAACGTTCGAGAGGTTGTCCGCTCGAAAGCTGGTGCGCACGTAGTCGGCGAGTTGCTCCTCCCAACGACGGCGCATCTGCGGCTCAACGGCCATCGCCTTTACGGTCTGAATGCCGTGGATGGATTCAACCAGAAACGCCTGATGTTCCGCACCGCGATTGAACTTGTCGTTCAAACGATCACGCAAGATCGGCGTCACAATCAGCGAGAGCACCACGTACAACGGCAGCGAACCAATCACAATCCACGTGAGCATCGGGCTGAAGTAATACATCACTGCGAGGAACACGACGACGAAAAACAGATCAAGCACCGAGCTCAGTGCGGAGCCGGTGAGAAATCTACGGATCGATTCGATTTCTTTCGCACGTGCGACCGAGTCACCCACGCGACGCGACTCGAAATAACTCAGCGGCAACGACAGCATGTGCCGGAACAGCTTGGCTCCAAGCTTGACATCGATGCGTTGCACGGTGTGCGATAGCACATAGCCGCGCAAAACGCTCAAAATAATCTCAAATACCGATACTGCGATAAGCCCGAGTGCAAGCACATCGAGTGTAGTGAGCCCACGATGCACCAATACTTTGTCGATGATGACCTGAAAGAACAGCGGCGAAATAAGTGCCAACACCTGGATAAAAAACGAAGCCAGGAGCACCTCGCCCATGAGTTTTTTGTAGCGCAACACTTCCGGCACAAACCAACTGATATCAAACTTGCGAAATGCGTCGAGCGGGGAGCTACGACGAGTGATCAGAATAAGCTCACCCGACCAAGCGCTTTCGAAAATATCACGCGGCAAGGTGAGCGGACGCTTTTCGAGCGGATCATGGATCAGTACCCGATCCTGATCGACCTTTGCTATGACGAAATAACGGCCATCACGGTGACGGCAGATAGCGGGAAGCGTGAGATCTTTAAGTTTGTCCCAACGGGTCTCAACCGCGCGCGCCTTGAGCCCTAAGTATTTAGCTGCTCGCAAAATATCGCGCGTGTTACAAACCTTGCTGGAATCTGTGAATTCGTGCCGGAGTTGCCGAATATCAGCCGGAATCTCATGTAATCGAGACAATATGGCCAAACTCGCCAACCCGGTATCTACCCGGCTTGACTCTGAAACTTCATGTGGCATGGCTACCCACCTACGACTTTAAAGTAGTTAGCCAATCCACTGGCTTTGGAAAACGCGAATAACTCAGGTAGAACAACGCTTGGTAAACTTCACCTGAATGAAAACATCAGACCCCGTCATTGCCACTGCCTTTGAGGAGCCATGTTATCACTGGCGTTACGTTTACGATAAATAACAATTTGGGTGGCAACACAGGGTTAATCACGAGCATGTTGTATTGTGAAATTTTCCGACAGGCGGCATCGAAATAAATATTGTCACTACTTACTACATGTTGATTTCAATAATCACTACTACAGATCGTGGATAGTCCACGGACACTGTCTACGTGTAATTAATAGCAACTACTTGGAACACCTTTTCACATAGAATTTCCTGATTATTGATACTTACCTATTAACATGACACTAAAATACCAACTCAGCCTGAGCCCAGCAGGCGGCGATCACGGAAGTACGCCGCTGCGCGGACTTGAGTTTGTTGCGTGCCGTTGCGCCCAGCTCGGCCAAGGTGTTGGGGCA
>JACQEQ010000015.1 GCA_016200445.1 Gammaproteobacteria bacterium
CGAAAATTACCGAACTCAAATACATTCCTGACTACTTCACCCACGGGGTGTGGCGCAACACCGACTTAGCCGATCAAGCGAGCCTCAGCGATAACACACTCTACCGGCCACTGTTTTTGCTGACCCTCAATTTGGCGCATCACATGTGGGGTGCAAATCCGTTTGGTTTTCATGCGCTCAATCTATTGCTGCACGGTATCAACACCGTGCTCATTTTCTACCTGCTTGCTGGACTCATTCCTGCTGGCGGCAAACTGACGGCCCTGTTGGGGGCGGCGCTTTTTGCTGTGCATCCTGCGCATGTGGAATCCATCGCCTGGGCGGCGGGAATAACAGACCCTTTGGTATCGCTGTTTTTGCTCAGCGCATTGCTGTTGTACCGGCACTACTCACGCACGCAACGACCGGTCTTCGCCTTTCTGGCGTTGACTGGCTATGCCGCCGGCCTGTTATCCAAGGAAGTTGCCGTGTTATTTCCGCTCTTGCTTGTGTTACACGATGGGCTGCAGCGGCAACTCCGCCCCTGGCGTTATTTTCCCTATCTTGCCGTGCTCGCGTGTTATTTGATGGCGCGCTCCGCTGCTCTGGGAAATGCTTTGGATTGGGCACGTTTTGACTTAACTCACTGGCCCGTGCTGCTGGAGTTCGTCAGCTGCTACATCCAGCTGCTGATCTTCCCCTGGCCGTTAAACTACTATTATGTCAAGCCCGAGGCCAATCTAGCGGCGATCAGCCTGGGGATACTTGCGTGCTTGGCAGCCGCAGGGTATCTATTACGCAACTTGCGGTAACCAGAGTTACCGCCGCTGCTTGCGTTGGCATGGATTGCACTCACCCTGCTACCTGCCCTGCCTATCGCGCTGCTGGACCAGGCCGGGTTCGCCACACGCGTTCTTTACTTGCCATCGGCGGGCTTTGTCATGCTGATTGCCTGGTGGTACAGCAGGACCCGCTTTCGCGCGGCATTGGGCTGGGCCTCAGCCGGTTTGATAGTGATATTCAGCGTACTCAGTTTTGTAGAAACCGCCGATTGGCATGACAACATCATCTTTTACAAGCGCGCTGCAGAAACCAGCCCACGCGCACCGCAACCCTACGCAGGATTAGCGGAGGCTTACGAGCACAGCGGTGATTTTAGTCAGGCCATCGAGCTGAATTTAAAGGCGGCGTCCCTCGCCAGCAGCATTCCCGAACGCATGGATTTCCTGGAAAAATCGGCGGAACTCGCAGGGCAACACGGAAATATCGAAAACAGCGAACGCTACTATCGCGAGATTTTGCAAACTTCCCCGCAGCGCTCTTCGGCCTGGGAAACAACGCACTGGCACGCGGCAATAATGCATCGGCCTTGACATTTTATCAAAACGCTTACCAGACCGAGCCTGACAATCTTGCCGCCAGTTACAACCTGGCACTGATCTATCGCCGCCTGGGTGACACAGAACGGGCGCGCTATTTTGAAAACATCACCCGAAACTTGCAGACGACCCGTTAATCTTTTCCCTACTGTTTAATGTACAAGTCCGGAGTCACGAGGCTCACCTGGGAAATCAGCTTACAACGGCGCGACGCCTGCGAATGATTGTCACTGTCTAAACCTGCGCGCACTTTCCAGCACCCGGCAAATTTCCGCAGCACCCGACAAAATACGCGGCGTCGACCTTTGGATGGTGTCGGGCTCGACAAAATACAGTTGCTTATTACGTACCGCTTGCAAGGAGGTCCAGCGTGCCCACTGACCGAGACCATGATCCTCGCTACTGGCCGAGCCGCTGGCGATGATCGCTGCCGGATCTGCCTTAAGAACCGACTCCATGCTGACCTCCGGAGCAAGCACCGGTAAGTCAGAAAACAGATTTTTTCCGCCGCACAATTCCAGCACCGCGCTGATCATGTGCGCGCCGTTCAGGGTTATTAACGGGCGATCCCAGATTTGATAAAACACCGTAACCAGCGGTTTAGCTGCGTAATTGGCGCGCAGCCGTTGCAGCTGGCGACGAAACTCCGTACTCGCCGCATCGGCCGAAGTTTTCGTACCGGCCAACTGACCCAGCCGTTCGAGGTTAGTTGCGATATCTTCCAAACGGCGCGGTTCGCTGAGAAACACCGGAATATTGAATTTAAGCAGGCGTTCGATTGCCGATGCCGGATTGCCGCTCTGCCATGCGACGATGAGATCCGGTTTCAGACTCAGCAGCGTTTCCAGATCCAGCGCATTGTAATCACCAACCATTGGCACCTGTTTCGCCTCGGGCGGGAAATCACTGTAACGCACCGCGCCAACCACGGCGTTACCGGCACCGGCTGCGAACAACAATTCCGTCACGTGCGGCGCCAGGCTCACAATGCGCAGCGCAGGTTGTGCCAGTGTCACAGTGCGGCCGGCGTCGTCGACCACGCTGACTGCTGCGGTAGCCTGACTTGTTATTAACAGCACTATCAAGAACTGCCACTTCATAATTTTGGAATGCGTAAAATCTTTCCCGCTTCCAATGTTTCACCCTGAATCTCGTTCAAATGGCGCAGTGCCGCTGGGCTAACCTGGTAGCGCTGCGCGATACCGGCCAGCGTCTCGCCGGGTTTGATGACATGTTTGATATTGCCGGCTGAAAGCAGGGTGCCGGGCGGCGCGTGGTCCGCGAAATAACTGCGCATACCACGCATCACCGAATTAGCGATCAATTCTTGATACATTGGATCGCGCAGTTTGAATTCTTCATTGCGATTGGAAATAAATCCGGCCTCCACCAGCAATGAGGGAATGCCCAGCGATTTCAGCACCACGAAGCCCGCCTGTTCGACCCGGCCTTTGTGCACGCTGCCGACCTTGCCCAGCTCGCCGAGCACGCGATCGCCCAAGTCCACACTTGCCTCGATAGTGCCTGACTGTGACAAATCGAGCAGCACCGACGCGAGCATGTCGTCTTTGTCTTCCAGGTTCACGCCGCCGATGGCGTCGGTCGCATTTTCACTGTCGGCCAGCCAACGTGCGGCTTCGCTGCTGGCACCCTTGGCCGACAAAGCGAACACCGACGCGCCACGCGCCGCCGGATTTTTGCGAAACGAATCGGCGTGGATCGACACGAACATGTCGGCACGCTGCGTCTGTGCTAGGCGCTTGCGGCCGCTGAGACTCACGAAATAATCGCCGTCGCGGATCATCAGCGCACGCATGCCGGGCTCGTGCTCGACTTTATCGCGCAGGCGTTGCGCAATCGCCAGCGCGACGTCTTTTTCCTGCGTACCGCTCGGGCCGATCGCACCCGGGTCTTCGCCGCCGTGCCCGGCGTCGATGGCAACGATAACATCGCGCAACGGCTCGGCGGTGGTTGCTGCCGGAGCGCCTTTTAACGGCGTAGTTTTCGACTCGCTCGCCGCATCCTCGCGCAACAAGTCAACCACCAGACGATGGCCATAACGCTCATTGGGCTTGAGTAGAAAGCTTTTTGGCCGCACGCGCGCCGTGAGATCGAACACCACCCGCAAGGTAGTCTGTTCGCGCAGTGCGTAGCGCACGTCGGAGAACACATTGTTGCTTACTTTCAGGCCTTCGAGACTGCCGCCGGTTTCTACATCCATAATGTCAATAACAACCCGCTCTGGGTCGTGCAATTGCGAAAGCTGGTGCACGACCGGCGCGGAAATATCGAACACTACGCGCGTGCTGTCGGGCGCCGACCAGGCACGCGCGCCGTCGATGCGCACGTTTTGCGCCGCAGCCACTGTGCTGACTAATATAGTTAACAGGAACCACCACTGCATCATGACATTTTCCTCACCACAGAAACGACACTCCCCCATTTCATCGGGAAGGAATGCTCACTTCAGGAACGTCGGCAGCACCGGACGAATGATCCAATGCGTTCAGCACTTCTCGCCCCTTATCGGTTGCTGCGCGCAACGTTATATGGCGCGCGGTCCCGACATAATCCAAATGCAGATCGACATCCGCTTGCGGCAACACGCCGCCACCGCGTTCCGGCCACTCGACCAACACAAATGCACCGGGCGCGAAATAATCGCGCACGCCCAGCAATTCCAATTCTTCCGGATCGACGATGCGGTACAGATCAAAGTGATAGGCTGCGCCGCCCGCTAATTCGTAGGGCTCCACGACTGTAAACGTCGGGCTCTTCACCTGACCGCTCACCCCCAGTGCGCGCAAGAAGCCGCGTACGAAGGTGGTTTTTCCCGCGCCTAAATCGCCGTGCAAATACAACGTGATGCCCTGGTTACAGGCCTGCGCGACACGCGCCGCGCAAGCGAGTGTCGCGGCTTCGTCGGGCAAGGCTAATTGAAATGTATCGTTCATAGATTCACATGCCTGCGCAGGTGCGCGAGCACATCGCTGGCCAACAAACCGCGCTCGCCATCTTGGGCAGCGCGGTCGGCAGCCGTCGCATGCACCCACACACCCACGCACGCAGCATCGGTCAAGCTCAGGCCCTGCGCCAACAAGCTAGCGATCACGCCGGTCAACACGTCACCCATACCGCCACTGGCCATACCGGGATTTCCTGCGTCGCAGAGGTAAACAGAAGAGTCCGGCGTGGCCACCAAAGTTCCCGCCCCTTTCAACACCACAACGCCGCCGTATTTGGCTTGCAGTGCGTACGCAGCAGCGAAGCGATCGCGCTGCACCTGTGCGACTGTGTTATTCAGCAAGCGTGCCGCTTCGCCCGGATGCGGTGTGAGCACCCAGTGATCGCGCCGCAGCGGTTCGGCTGCGAGCAGATTCAGCGCGTCGGCGTCGATCACACACGGCAAATCGGAATCAAGGATTTGCCCGAACAATTCGCGTGCCCACGCGCTCTGTCCCAAGCCCGGACCAAGTGCTGCGACGGTGGCGCGTTCCAATACGCGGCGCACTTCCGCAGCAGTTGTCACGCCATGGCACATCAGCTCCGGTCGCGCCATGCTCAGCAGCGCCGCATGTTCAGGACGCGTTGCGACACTCACCAAACCGGCGCCGGCGCGCACGGCGGCTTCACCGGCGAGGCGCGCCGCGCCGCTCATGCCGTGGTCGCCACCGAGAATCGCGACGTGGCCGAAGTGCCCTTTGTGCGCGCTGCGCTGACGTGCTGGTAAACGGATCTGCGTCCAGGCATCCGCGATGCGCGTAGCACTCGGCAGCTCGCGCGCAAACACCGCCGCCGGAATTTGTAAATTATCGAAACTCAACACTCCGACGTGGCCGGGACCGGCACCGGTGAACAAGCCTTGTTTCAACCCGATGAAGGTCACAGTCGCGCTGGCACGCACCGCATCGCCCCACACGTGCCCGGTGTCTGCATCTAATCCGGACGGCACATCCACAGCTAAAACTGGCAACCCGCTCGCGTTCAACGCGGCGATGGCCGCGCGCCACGCACCCGTCACTGTGCCGCGCAAACCGGTACCCAGCAACGCATCGACCCACACGTCGCACGCCGGTAGCGCGTTTGCATCCCACGCAATCACCGGCACACCGGCCGCTTCCAGGCGCTGCAACGCGGTCAGTGCATCACCGTGAATTTTGTCACGCTCCCCCACTTGCAGCACACTAACGCGCACCCCCGCCGCATACGCGAGGCGCGCGATCACAAAACCGTCGCCGCCGTTGTTGCCGGCGCCGCACAACACCCCAACGCTGCGCGCTGCGGGCCAGCGTGCGGTCAGTTGCGCAAAACACGCCGCCCCGGCGCGTTCCATCAAAGTCGCACCGGGCAGTTTGAATTCTGCAATGGCGATACGATCCAAAGCGCGTACTTGCGCGGCACGATACAGGTTTACGGGCAGCTCGTTCATGAGGCGTTATCATAGTCACTATGACTTCGATTACAAACGGCACTAATGCACATCCGCTGGATTACAGCGCACTTGCCAACCAAATTAAACGCTGGGGCCGCGAGTTGGGTTTTACGCAGGTCGGCATTGCTGACACCGACCTTGCGGCGCACGAAACCCATCTGCTTAACTGGCTGCACGCGGATTTTCACGGTGAGATGGATTACATGGCGCGCCACGGTGTGAAACGCAGCCGCCCGGCGGATTTGCTACCGGGGACGTTGCGGGTGATTTCCGCACGCATGGATTATTGGCCAGAACCGAGTGTAGACGCACACACGGTGCTGCATGATGCGCAGCTCGGCTACGTGTCGCGCTACGCATTGGGCCGCGACTATCACAGCGTAGTGCGTAAGCGTTTGCTGAAACTTGCGCAGCGCATCGAGCAGCACGCCGGACCGTTTGGCTATCGTGCATTCAGCGATAGCGCCCCGGTGCTGGAAAAAGCCTTGGCGGAAAAAGCCGGGCTGGGTTGGATCGGCAAGCATGCCAATTTATTGCAGGAAAAAACCGGCTCGTGGTTTTTTCTGGGCGAGCTGTACACCGACTTGCCGCTACCAGTCGACACACTACATATCAACCACTGCGGCACCTGCCACGCCTGCATCAATGCCTGCCCTACCGGCGCCATCGTCGCACCGTACCGGGTGGATGCGCGCCGTTGCATTTCGTATCTCACCATCGAATTGCGCGGCAGTATTCCGATCGCGTTCCGCAAGTTAATCGGCAACCGCATTTACGGCTGCGACGACTGCCAGCTGGCGTGCCCATGGAATAAATTCGCGCAGGCCACCGCACAGACCGATTTCTTGCCGCGTCATCATCTGGACGCGGCACAACTGACGGAGTTGTTTGCCTGGAGTGAAGCGGAGTTTTTGAAATTCACAGAAGGTTCGGCGATCCGCCGCATCGGTTATGTCTGCTGGCTGCGCAATATTGCGGTGGCGTTGGGCAACGCGCCGACGACGAGCAATGTAGTGGATGCACTACACGCGCGGGAACAGCATGCTTCGGAATTAGTACGCGAACACGTCGTCTGGGCGATGCAGCAACACTACTTAGCGCCGCCGAAAAAATAAATCAGTACCGGTACCGTTAACCACAACAACCCTTTCACCAGAAAAAAAACAAATCCGGCCACACCCAAACGCCGCAACCACATCGGGCAGGCGCCTTTGCGGGTCGCTGGTGCAAGTTGTTCGGAACGAGAAACGATAGCCATGATCTGAAGTTACGCAACAGTGGTTACTCAACTTATCGGGCCGCATGCCGCACAGGTTGAGCCCCCACCACGCAATCAGTGATGCACTAGACAGAAAGCACGCCAGTGAACCGGGCAAGAAATTCGATCACCACCTCACTGGTTGTTTATCGGCCGATCAAATTCTGTTCAATCTGATCTGCGTACCTGTCATTGCTGATGCACTGTCACGTTGACGACAGTTATCCACAAGCTTATCCACCGATTCTGTTAGTAACTTGTCTGCACCACACACCCGCCAGCCCGATCGCTGTATTCGAGGAAATGGGCAAGCATGTCACACCTGTTTTCAGTAGGCGCTCAGC
>JACQEQ010000060.1 GCA_016200445.1 Gammaproteobacteria bacterium
GTCGACGATAGTCGTTTGCATGTGTTCTGCCCGAAACAATTTGCAATTTGCACGGTGTAAATCCAAGTAACGAACCATGAACAATCCGGTAATAGTGTTAAGCGCCTTACTGCTGCTCCCCTTCACCGTTCACGCAGGCGAAAATCCGCCGTCCACGTATTCGTTCAAATCGCTCTCGGTCGAAGCCGCATTGAAAGCCGCGTGGGGCGCCATGATCGAATGCCGTAAAAAAGGCTATTCGGTCGCGGTCGCAGTTGTTGACAGAGGCGGCAATACGCAAGCGCTGTTGAGAGATCGCTTCGCTGGCCCGCACACACCCGAGACCGCGATGCGCAAAGCCTGGACCGCGAACAGCTTTCACCAGTCGACGGCGAATCTCGCCACATTGCTGCAAGAGGGGAAAATACCCAATCAGGTGCAACACAATCCCGGCGCGTTGCTGGTGGGCGGTGGCGTATTGATCGAAACGCAGGGGCAGATTATCGGCGGCATCGGCGTGTCCGGCGCACCGCCCGGAAAATCGGAAATTGAAAGTATCGACGGCGCTTGCGCACAGGCGGGTATCGATCTCATCAAAGATGAAATTGAGTTTGGCGAATAACCACTTGGTTGGCACGGCGACGAATCCGTTGCTGCGCAGACACGCGGGGATCAGGATGCCTGGGGGCTAGCTCCTGACGGTGATAGATGGGTGTTTGGCGACTACTGGGGCCAGCCCTTTTTACATTGCATCAAGGGGTTGGGGGGTTAAGTAAGCGCCATTGGAGTCTGGCCCCATTTTATATATATCAAGGGACGTGGATGATATTTATCACACGATAGTAATTTCATTTATATAAAAGAAATGGAGTAAAAATGTATGGAAAAAAACATAGGTTATCGCACCGTTCTCTCAGTGATCTTCATCGCATTGTCTGCGCTAACTGTACGATTAAGTTTTGCAGAACAACAAGGCGTGCTCGCTGTTAATAAAGTCACGGGATCTTTGTCCGTTGTCGTACTAGGATCCGGTGATGCCATGGCATCATCGAAGAAGGGCAGAGCATCTGCCGGCTCTCTTATCTTTACTGATGGTAAACCTCGCATACTGATGGATGTGGGTGGTGGAACTTTTGCACGTATTGCAGAAAGTGGCGCCGATTTGAGTGCACTCGATACCATATTGTTCAGCCATCTACATATCGACCATACCGCTGATACTTCGGCCGTACTAAAGACTATTTACCTGCATAATCTTCACGGTAAAACCAAACGGTCAGCCTCAACCTCGCCCATTAACTTTTATGGTCCGGCCGCCAACAGAAGCTTACTTCAAGCTGATGCCTTTGACGACACCAGCCAGTTTATCGCGGGTATGTACGGTGAAAAAAGCGGTTTAGAGCGTTACTTGCACGGTTTTGTAAAAGAAATAGGCGCAGGCGAATTTGCGTATACGGTAACCGATGTATCTGCTGACCAATTTAATAACGTGAACGGCGAAACGAAACCGGCAGATGTAAAAACTATAATCCACACGGCCGACGGATTGACTGTAAAAGCCATTGGCGTTGAACATGGTCCAGTACCAAGTCTTGCTTATCGGATTGAATACAAAGGGAAGTCGATTGTATATTCCGGTGATACCACTTCAAACACGGACAACATGTTAACCATATCGAAATCCACCGACATCCTCATTTATGATGCGGCGATTATGGATGACATTCCACCAAAAGATTCTGCCTTTAGAAAATTCCACACCGCCCCGACACGGATGGGGGAGATCGCGACACACGCCGCAGCAAAGCAACTCGTGCTGTCGCATTTGTCGTCAATAACTGATACACGAATTGATCATCTTAAATCTATAGTTAAAGGTGTCGGCTTCAAAGGTGTTATTACAGAAGCAAATGATCTTGATGTTTACAATATAAATTAAACTGCACGCGGGATGTGTTTAATAAATAAGCTTGGCATGAATTCATCAGGTGCGTCGTTTAAAGCCATTTAATTCAACGAGGCAGCCCATGTATCCCCGATTTCTGATTCGTACGCCTGCGCCGTTGCGCTCGGTTTTATTGCCATAGCGGCGGAGGCAAATGAAGTCACGCTCCGCCACCAAGATCTGACGCTCAATGGCAACCTCGAACTCGCGTCGGGAAAACAGCTTGCCGACGGTGCGATCCTCATCACCCACGGCGGGTTCGTGCATCGCGGCGTGGAGTCCATCATGTACTTGCAACGGCTGCTCAACGAAAAAGGCTATAGCACGCTCGCCATCAATCTGAGCCTGGGTCTGGATAACCGCCATGGCAGTATGACTGCCAAGTCACGCATCCCCACAGCAACGCCGACGCCGCCGACAAGATCGGCGCCTGGGTGGACTGGCTGAAAACCAGGGTTCAAAGCGTGTGACGCTGCTAGGCCACTCGCGCGGCGGCGCACAAACCGCGCTCTATGCGGCGGAGCGCGACAATGTGCTCGTGCAAGCCGTCATGCTGCTGACACCGGCGATACGTGAAAACACCGACGCCGCCGGTTACCAGCAGCGCTACCAGACGTCGCTGGTGCCCGTGCTGGAAAAAGCACAACAATTTGTCAACAACGGCGAGGGCGGTACCTTGCTAGAACACATCGGGTTACTGAGCTGCCGCGACACCGAAGGAGCACATGGAGCGAAGCGAGTGCGATGACCGAAGTATTCGAAGTGTTATTTGTCATGTTGAAATACTCTCAAGAAACACCACCGAAGTGATTGATTCATGAGGGCGTTTCTGCGGCGCGATTTGCAGTTGCGCGGCGTAATGGGAGCGCGGGCGGGACGCCCCCGCTCATGTCAAAAAACACCACCCATCAATGTGTTTCTGCGGCGCGATTTGCGGCGGCCCGCCGATTACTTCGCTAACCAATAGCGACCCCTCAATCAGCCGTTTCACTAGATGGCGATCTTTATCTTTGGCATGGCCTGACCAAAGTCGTACGCATCTTAGGTTTGATGGTTGGCTACGAAGGTGAGACATGGATGCGGATCCCGGCCATTTGACCAGAAGTAAATACAGCGGCAGAGGAAATTATTCGGCGGGCTTTAGCCAGAAATAGAGCTAGTAGAGCACGGTAGCATAGGCGGCGCTGCCGCTGCAAACGACCCGGTTGTTGTGAATACTGCGCGCAACCGTCTTTGACCTGATACTGGACATCGATGCGCTCTGCACCCAAAAAAAGAACACTTCAACCGCAAACACCCGCACTGAATAGATGATCTGCAACAAGCCCTAGCATAGGCGCCATATAAAGACTTTTTTAATTTCAGCGGCCTAAGTCAGCAATATGTCGGCTGACCCATGCCGCGCGGTGTCTATCGAACTGCCAATGAATATTGGGTATTGGTTTTCGCGACGTTGTACACGCCATAATCACAGCTTTCGACGGTCCACGCCTGCGTGGTGTCGGCCGCATCGGTCGTGGAGGTCCAGTAAAATTCAAATTCCGGTATGGCCGTGAGAATTGCCGGCTGATAAAGCGGTCTTTCAGAAATCACCGAGTATTCCGTATTAAAACGCAGCGCCTGCTTCGTTTCAGACCGGTCTACCAAGCTCAACATTTCATTTCGGTTGGGCATTCTCCACTGCCCGGCCATGGATCCGTCCGTCAAGCCGCATTGACCACTTGCCAAACTATTGATGGCGGTCAATGCACTCGACCAAGTTTGATTTATACAATTTGCTTGTTTCAACCAGGTTAATCCAGTGACCAAATCGGCGACCGTCCCGTCGCCGTTGTCGATAAAGCGAGACGACGTCAAGGACACTCCATGTTGGCAGCGTGCAACCGCAGACTCGATTACAATTCACCGCGTAATTAGTAAAAATAAAGGGGCCACATGAAGATATTTACCCAGTACAAAAATATTACGCCATATGTCACCAAAGACGGCTCGCTGATTCGCGAGCTGATGCATCCCGCCACTCACGGCAATCGCAATCAGAGTTTCGCTGAAGCCAGCATTCCGCTGGGTGTTACGACGTACCTACATCGCCA
>JACQEQ010000061.1 GCA_016200445.1 Gammaproteobacteria bacterium
AAGGGCATGTCGTCATTGTCGGCTTTAATCCCTGGAGCTGCTGGCTGCCGTGGCGCTGGATACTGCGTTGGCGCAAGCAGCCGCCGTGGTGCGGACGGGCCTTGGGCAGCGTGCGCTTAAAAGACTGGCTATCTTTGTTGAGCTTTGATGCGGTGTACTGCAAGAATTTTTTCTTTCGTCCGCCGCTGCGCCATCCCGGCATCATGGATAGACTCACGCTGCTCGAAACGCTCGGCACGCGGCTGTGGCCGGTGTTCGGCGCAGCGTTTATTCTGGTCGGACGTAAACGCGTGATCGCACTTACACCGATTAAACCGCGCTGGAAACCGCGCCGCAGCCTGATACCGCAGGGCATAGCCGAACCCCAAAACCGCAGACAACAAAGAATGAAAGAATGACCGGGACGTTGAAGGTAGTTCAGGTGTTTACCGATGGTGCGTGTCGCGGCAACCCCGGCCCGGGCGGCTGGGGCGCGTTACTGCGCTCCGGCGGCAACGAAAAACAGTTGCTCGGTGCCGAAGCGCACACCACCAATAACCGCATGGAGTTGATGGCGGCGATCATGGCGCTGGAAGCGCTAACGCAGCGTTGCAATGTGACGCTCACGACCGATTCAAAATATGTCAAGTCCGGTATCACCGAATGGGTGCCGCAGTGGAAGAGGCGCCAGTGGAAGACCGCCGACAAAAAACCGGTGAAGAACGTCGACTTGTGGGAACGGCTGGATCGCGCGGCAAGTCAACATCAGGTCACATGGGAATGGGTGCGCGGCCACACCGGTCATGCGGAAAACGAACTTGCCGATCAACTGGCGAATCGCGCGATTGATGAAATGCTGGGAAAGGGCAAATCCTAACCTAGAGACTTAGCTAACATTTCCACTAGTAGTAATTTGTAGGGGCGCAATTTATTGCGTCTGTTGCCGGCTCGATGAATCGAGCCCCTACGCCGAGATGCCTGCTAGGGGAAAAGGTTTTTAGATGTATACATACAACGATGTGGAGGTAGTCGTCATGCGGCAAATTGTCCTCGATACCGAAACCACCGGCTTGGAGCCCACACAAGGGCATCGCATTATCGAAGTCGGTTGCGTCGAAATCATCAACCGGCGCGTGACCAAAAATCACTTCCACCACTACATCAAACCCAACCGCGAAGTCGACGCCGGTGCACAGGCGGTGCATGGCATCAGCACCGCTTTTTTAGCGGACAAACCGCTGTTCGCTGCGGTGATCGATGATTTGCTCGCGTTCATCAAAGACGCCGAAGTCATCATCCACAACGCGCCGTTCGATGTCGGATTTTTAAATCATGAATTGAAAATGCTGGGCGGATCGTACGCCCCGTTTCCCAGCTATTGCCAGGTCACAGACACCTTGGCCATGGCGCGCAAAATGTACCCCGGCCAGAAAAATAATCTCGACGCCTTGTGCAAGCGCCTGAACGTTGACAATTCGCGCCGTGACCTGCACGGCGCACTACTCGATGCTGAAATCCTCGCCGATGTGTATCTGGCGATGACCGGCGGCCAATCCACCTTATTACTCGATAGCTCGACCACAACCGGCAACGCAGCCGCAGTGCGCCGCGCTTCCGTGCGGGCGGATCGTCCGCGCCTGCGCGTGATTAGCGCCAATGACGACGAACTCGCAGCGCACCAGAAATTACTCGCCACAATTGATAAGGCCAGCAAGGGGAAGGGTGTGTGGAAAGGTTTGGATGGCATCGCTGCCCCGAAAACTACAAATTGACAACAAGCGGTACTCATTGTGATAAACGAAATTATTACAGCGTTATTAACGCCAGGATGGGCTTGGGTCGGTACGTGCCTTGGTTTTCTAGTGGCATGCGGCGCATGGTATTTTTTGCCTGAAACTGCTGACCGCGTAGCAATTGGTGGGTGGTCGGTCTTACTCGGATTTGCCGGGGGGCTGCTTATTAGCTTGCCTTTCAAGAAAGAAAAATAATTTTTAATAATTCTGGCTAGCTCAAATTCACTAACGCCCCGCCCACCGGCGCCGCCGGTGTATGCTGCGCATTCTCAGCCCAAACGATAAAATCTTTGCCGGGCATCGGGCGTGCGAGGAAAAACCCTTGGGCCATGTCGCAGCCGTAGCTGCGCAGCAAACTCCAGGTGAATTCGGTTTCCACGCCCTCGGCAGTGACGCGCATGTTCATGTTGTGTGCGAGATCAACGGTCGAGCGCACGATGACGGATTCGTTGTTGTTTTCATTCATGTCGATGACGAACGAGCGGTCGATTTTGATTTCGTGTACTGGAAGTTTTTTCAGATTCGCCAGCGACGAATAGCCGGTGCCGAAGTCGTCGACCGAGACTTTTACGCCTTCCTCGGCGAGCGCCAGCAAAATGCTCAACGCGCGATTGGAGTCGGTCATGACCGCAGTTTCGGTGAGCTCGATGATGAGTGCGTTGGTTTTCAAGTTGTAGCGGCGCAGGGTTTTTAAAATCACATCGATAATTTTAGGGTCGTGCAGGTTACGCACCGACATGTTGACCGCCACGGGAATGTTGATGCCGCGCTGCTGCCACAGCGCACATTCCTTAATGGATTCGTTAAGTACCCAGCCGGTGAGCGGCACGATAAACCCGCTTTGCTCGGCCACCGGGATAAAATTGTCGGGCGGCATAAAGCCGCGTTCTGGATGCTGCCAGCGTATCAAAGCCTCGGCGCCGCACAGCGCGCCGGTGCGGATGTCGATCTTCGGCTGGTAATGCATGAGTAATTGATTTTTTTCCATCGCCTTGCGCAAATCGCTGACCATGGTCAGTTGCGACAAGCTGTGGTGATCTTGCTTGGAGTCGTAGAACGCAAAGCCTTGATGATTGTGTTTGGCCTGGTACATGGCGATGTCGGCGCGTTGTAACAACGTGGAACCTTCATTGCCGTGAATCGGGAAGATCACGATGCCCACGCTGATACTGATGGTCAGGCTATGCTCGGCAACGAGCATCGGACGTTCCATCGCAAATTGAATCCGTTGTGCCACGTTCATCGCATCGCGCTCGGTCGCAATTGTGGGCAGGATCGCGGCAAATTCATCGCCGCCCAGGCGTGCCACGGTTTCTCCGCCCAGGCGTGCCACGGTATCGGACTTGCGCAACACGTTTTCCAGCCGTGCCGCGACTTGTTGCAACAATAAATCGCCAACCTGGTGCCCGAGCGTGTCATTAACTTCCTTGAAGCGGTCCAGGTCCATCATCAGCACGGCAAACTTAACATCGGTGCGCTGGCACAGGCCGACCAGTTGCGCCATGCGGTCATGAAAGAGGGTGCGATTGGGCAGGTTGGTCAGCGGGTCGGTAAACGCCATGTTTTCCAGCGAGCTATACAAGGTTTTAAGCTCGGTGGTCATTTCGTTGAAATTGGTCGCAAGCTCCGTGAGCTCGACGTTGCCGCTGACCTCGACTTTTTCGCCCAGTTGGGAACGGTCTTTGTGTACCAGGCGCAGCTGTGCAGTTAACGCACGCAAGGGCTTGACGGTAGAGCGTTGAAACACGAACAGCGCGAGTAACACCGCGCAGACCGTAACCAGGCTCGCGCCGAACATTACGATATAGCGCGTGTGTTGCAGTTGTTGATTCAGTGCTTGCGTGTCGCTGACGACTGCGATCAGCAGGGCAGGTTCGTACAAGTTCGACTGGAGCGCATATTCGGCGCGAATATTGTCATGCAGTGCCGTGTCTTGCGGCCACAAATCCGACTGAAACAAGGTTTCGTCCCTGACATTGCGAATCGACAACGGCATGCCCAACGCCGGTTCGATGCGCTTTAACGACAGCGTGGGATCGGTAATCACCAACACATAACCTTTGATGCGTAATCCGCCGGTGGGTACGATCACCGCAAAATACACGCGGTCATGATGCAAACATAATTCCGACAGCGGCTGCAGCCGCTGCGCGCCATGGCGTTGTTTGGCGCGCGATATTAAATTAGGGCAGATGATTTCTTGCGGCAAAATGTTTTTCGAACCTTCGCTGGATTCTGCGACAAGTGTGAAAAAATCATCTAACGCGAACAGCTTTTCCAGTTTCAATACGCTGGCGGTAACAAAATATTGATGGAATTGCGTATCGAGCAACGTGCTCAATGCGCCGACGTCGCGCTGATCGAACGCAGAATTAAATGCCGAGCCTTGTTGTGCGGCGAGGCCAAGACTGCGTGATTGCTCTTCGAGTGCGGCCATCAGATCGTTGGTTTTGATGTGAACCA
>JACQEQ010000069.1 GCA_016200445.1 Gammaproteobacteria bacterium
GAGCAACAACAATCGTTCATGTGTAAAAACTCGTTGCACCCAAATGGACCGACCGTAGTAGGGTCTGTCGAAATACTATTTCCCCCTACTGTAATCTTAGTAGAATATTTCATATTCACATTTAATTTGCCATTTTTACATTTGGCAGTTGCAACCATTTCTAAATGTGCTTCCGGCTTATAGTAAGCTGCTTTGTCCAAGAGGTCTTTTAAAGCTTTCCTCTTCTTAGGGTCAGTAATTTCCTTTAGAGCTACATCAATTGCTTTTCCCTTTAGTCCAGACAAAACGCAATCTGCAATATCAGCTGCTAATGATGCTGGTTCATAGTTTGGGTTGAATTGTCTAGGTTTGAATGAAAATCCCTTACATAGGTCAATATCGTAAGCGTCTAATTCACCTGGATTTGGCATAGTAGAACCATGGATGCGATTATACAATTCACCACATGTACCAATTTGATCTAATTTTTTATCGATCCATTTTGATCCTATCGACCATGCACAACCAATAAATGTGTCCCACAACGCACTTAAGCCGTTCGGATCAATGTTGTTCAATGCGGAATTAGCGAGTAAGCGATATAAATTTAATCCGCCCGCTTCCTCAATTGGATCCCGGCTTAACCACCTGCCCGTGCTCGCATTGTAATACCGATACCCGTAGTAACTAAATCCTGTCTCGTCATCCTGATACTTCGTCGAAAACCGGAATGGGTTCAGGAACGCCATCGGACCGGTGGCACGAACGAGATTACCAAACGGATCATATTCATATTGCGCCGCAATCGCTCCCGTGGTCGCATTCACGAGAGCCGTCACATTCCCATTCCCATCGTAAGCGTAGAAGTAGGTCCCGGCGTTCGCCCCGCTGTGAACGCGCATCGAAATCAATCCGCCCACGCCACCGGCACCTTGCAATGTGCCACTGAGGTCCGTCCCCCACTGGAACGAATACAGCAGCGCATTGGCGTTCAAACCGTCCAGGATCGCGATCAGGTTCCAGCCGTCATACACGAAGTTGCTCACCGCCGTGCGGCTCCACGCCCCCGCTGTGTAATTGCTCACCGTCTTGCTGATCCGGCGACTGCGCCAGTCATACGCGCAGTTCATTCCCTGCGCCGATCCCGCCGGCAACGTCGTGGCCCCGCCGATCCACGTCACGCGATTCTCCCCGTCCCAACCGATGCTCCAATGCCCGTCGGCAATCTCGTTGCCATCCGCGTCGTAGGTGAAATTCTCGGGTGTTTTGGGCACGAAGACGTTGCCGCTGGCGCTGGGTCCGCCGCTCACGCTCACCGTGTTGTTCTGCCAGACGGGGACGGAACCGTTGGCCACGGTCACTTCCTTCCAAAAGTATTCGCTGCGGCGATAAGGCAGCTGGCTGTTGACCGTCACCGTGGCCGTGGCGAGCGTGTTGGCGGTGTAAGTGGCCGAGCGCAGACCCGCCCCCACACTGTCCCCGCCGGCTTTGGTGCTCGCGCGATTGCCGATGTCATCGAACCCGTACTCGAACTGTTGCCCGGCCACCGGCGTGCCGTCCGACCAGTAACGCTTGCCACTCTTCACTTGGCCGAGCGTGTCGTACTCATAGACCCAATACGAACTGTCGGCGAGCGTGGCGCGCGTGCGTTGATTGGCGTCGTTGTAGGCATACGAGGAGGAAACCGCGGAGGACGCCGAGGGCGCGGAGGAGACACTGCTCAGGCGATTCAGATAGTCGAACTGTTTGCTCGTGGTCATCTTTTGCGTGATGCCTTGCTTGAAGAGAACGGTATTCACCAGCGGCGAATTGGCAAGGTACGAGTGCGTGGGTGTTGACTGAAGCCGATGGGGCTGACAGAAACACTTCGACATAGCTGGGACAGTCGCATCCATGACCGAAGGCGATCCGGGCGTGCTGAGATGAAACAAGCTCCCAAAACATGCCCTTGTGTTGACCGGGACAGCGCCACGAGGCGAGCAAGGCGTTTGGGTGTTCAGTCTGATGTAGGCAAGCTTTGATTTTGTTCGTAGCCGAGAAGCTAGTCCAGCGTTCAAATTTCTTTGGCAACACCCGTGCTATAGTTGGCGTGTCGAGTTCAAACGCCAATCGTCGGCGTTCTTTATGGCCTGTTGCAACACGTCTCGGTCCACTTCCCATCTCTTGTCTTGGTCAATCCAGTTTAGCCATTTTCGGACTATAGCCCACTGCTGCTCCGTAAATAACTTCCATCGTCCCTGCCTCCACGCGCTCAGGTCTTTTTCGTCTATGGAATCAAGAGCCTCCGCGATTTCAGGATTTTCTTTCAAAAGCTTTGCCTCGGCATCTTTCATTGATTCAGGCCAATGGACCCCTCCGTCGGCTAACATCCTGATCAACGATTCCACAAGCACGCTCGTTTTCTCGATATCAACCTGCGACTGTTTAATGAAAGCAGGGAAAAAATATTGAAACGCTCGGGGGTTCAAAGTCGAATTAACATCGAAGCATTCCCGCAACACGTCTGCATGAATATTTTCCCATTTTTGGCCCATAAATTTTTCGGTCACAACAAGTGAGTCAAAATCATACGGCAATATCTCCTTGGCGTTAGTTACATGATCCAGATCTTTTGGGAATTCGCGCCCAAAAGTTTGCTGTAGTTCTGCGTCCGAAATCACAATCATATTGATAATTCCCATTTACCATTTTGCGCAGCCCCCGCTTACCAGTAATTGACCACATTTACCGACGTTCAACCACGCGTCAGCCGTTCGCTTTTGGTGTTCTTCGTCACCTCCGCCAAAGCAAACTTTATTCAACCTACTTCTTGCTATTGCAAGAGTCAGCCATGCTGTATTCTTTGCCGCGAGAACTGCACAAGTGTCTCCGCTCTTGCATCCGCCTACAAGACTAACAGCTTTTTTGGCAGCCTGGACAGTGGCTGCATACGCAGCGCATCTGCATTGTCTCGCCCTGTATGCTGCGAGTGCTTCTTCATCCATCAAAAGGGTCGGTTCACCCAACAACGTAGTTTCGCCGTCTAACCCGAGCGGATCTATTCGGTTGACGGCATTGTTTTTAGCGAAAGCATAGAGGTTCGGACCGTCACCAAGTAGATCGGCCTGTCCGCTGCGTAACACCTCAAACCCTGGCTCTCCCAAAGGGTCTCTGTTTGGCCACCTGCCCGTGCTCGCATTGTAATACCGATAACCATAGTAACAGAACCCCGTTTCATCATCCTGATACTTCGTCGAGAATCGGAACGGGTTGATGAACGCCATCGGACCCGTCGCCCTGATCAGATTACCGAACGGATCGTATTCGTATTGTGCAGC
>JACQEQ010000067.1 GCA_016200445.1 Gammaproteobacteria bacterium
AATCTGGTGCAAGCCCTGCGGCGCCCCGAAGTGCGCGGCCAGTGGGGCGAGATGACATTGAAGCGGCTTGCTGAACTTGCAGGCATGGTGCAGTACTGCGATTTTTACGAACAGGAGCAGGTCATGACAGCCGACGGCGCGCTGCGCCCCGACATGATCGTGCGCATGCCCGACGGGCGCGAAATCATCGTGGATGCGAAGACGCCGCTGGATGCTTATTTAAGCGCGATTGAAGCGCCGGACGATGCCACGCGCGCGGTCGAATACCAACGCCACGCGCGCAAAGTGCGCGAGCGTGTGAAAGAACTCGCGAGCAAAGCGTATTGGAGCCAATTCAAAAATTCGCCGGACTTCGTGGTGTTGTTTATCCCCGGCGAACAATTTTTAAGCGCGGCGCTCGACCAGGATCGTTCGTTGCTGGAAGACGCATTGCGGCAAAAAGTGATTCTCGCCACGCCCACCAGTTTCGTCGCACTGTTGCGCGCGGTTGCCTACGGTTGGAAACAAGAGGCACTTGCAGAAAACGCCGAACAAATTCGCGGCATGGGCGAGGAGCTTTACAACCGGCTGGTCACGTTCACCGATGCCTTTGCGCGCGTCGGCAAGAGTCTGGACAGCAGCGTGGCCGCTTTTAACAAAGCGGTCGGTTCGTTCGACGCGCGCGTGTTGCCCGCTGCGCGCAAGTTCACCGAGCTGGGCATCACGCCGAAGGAAGAATTGCAAAATATGGAGCAGATCGAGAAAACCACGCGGGAAGTGGAAAGCGTGGTGGAAAAATTGCCGGTGCCGGGAGCGCATTGATTTGGGTCGCTGGTGGGTACGCTCACCCGACCACCCTGTCGGCTACGCCGCCACCCCTCCTTGAACAAAGGAGGGGAGAGAAAAGCGTTTCCTCCCCTCCTCTTTTTCGAGGAGGGGTGGGGTGGTTGCTTTTACGTTACTTGAAAATATTCTTGGTGTTGTCGATGATCTCGTTGGCTTTTTCTTTCGCGTGGTCTTGCACCGTCTTGAACGGATTGGCATAAAACGGCTGACCCTTGCCGATGTTCACACCCCACCACATACCGAACGCAATGCCGATCACCATGCCCAACAACAACGTCTTAATGAATTTCATAATGCCTTGCCCCGTAATTTTCGCGTGCGTGATTATGCCGATGCGCGACCATCCGGCAAAGTATTAACGGCATGGCCATGCGAAATCTAAACTTGAAAGCCGCCTACCGGCATTGCGTTGCGCTCGCCGCAGCGCATTACGAGAACTTTCCGGTCGCGTCGCGCTTGTTACCGCGCCGCTTACGTGAACCCATTGCCGTCATCTACGCATTTGCGCGCACCGCCGATGATTACGCCGACGAGGGCGACCACGCACCCGCCGAGCGCTTGGCGCTGCTGGACCAATATCGAACGCAACTCGATGCGACCCTCAGCGGCGCAGCGCCCGCCGATCCGGTGTTCATCGCGCTGCGCGATGTCATAACCAGGCACGCGTTGCCACCACAATTATTCCGCGACCTCCTACACGCATTCCGCTCCGACGTCACCACACCGCGCTATGCCAATTTCGACACGCTGCTGGATTATTGTCGACACTCCGCCAATCCGGTCGGGCGACTGCTGCTGCATCTGTACGGCGCAGCGACTCCGGAAAATCTGCAACGCTCTGACGCCGTGTGCAGCGCGTTGCAGCTCATCAACTTCTACCAAGACCTCGCGCAGGACATCGACGAGAACAACCGCATCTATATTCCGCTCGACGAGCTGGCGCGTTTTGCGGTGAGCGAAGACGACTTCCGCGTGCATCGCGACAGTGAGCGTCTACGGGCGCTGCTCGACTATCAAATCGAGCGGGCGCGCACTATGATGCTTAGCGGCGCGCCGCTCGGCAATGTACTGCGCGGCCGCATCGGCTTCGAATTACGCTTGGTGATTCATGGCGGTCTGCGCGTGCTGGACCGCTTGCAACAATGCCGTGATACGGTATTCGCGCGCCCGCGTCTGACGCGTACGGACTGGCTGGCGATATTCTGGAAAGCGGTTGTTAAGAGCAACTGACAAAACAATCTGCCAAGTGATCGTAAGATTATCTTCTTCCCTATTCGTAGGGAGGAGCGGACTACTTCTTGTTAGGCCACTCGACATAGATGTTAGAAACAGAGAGACGATGACAGATATTGTCGGTGACATGACTGAACGATTGCTGGTCGATGCGGGCATAGGCGTTGGCATGCGTGTGCTCGACGTCGGCTGCGGCCGCGGAGACGTTGCGCTTCTGTCGGCGCGACTGGTTGGGGAACACGGACAAGTCTTGGGTGTGGACCGAGACGTACGTCCGCTCGCAGTCGCTCGCGAGCGCGCACGTGCTCTCGGCCTCTCGAATACTACCTTCGCAGAGGGCGATCTCTACACCCTCTCGCTCGAATACGGCCCATTCGATGCTGTTGTCGGGAGACGGGTGCTCATGTATCAACCTGACCCCGTTGAAGGCATCTGTCAGCTCGTCCGCGCTTTGCAACCCGGAGGGCTTGTCATTTTTCAGGAGCTCGACGCGACGATGGTACCGGGGGCGCTCACATCCCTGCCGCTTCACGAGCGCGTACATGGTTGGATCTGGCACACCGTCGAGCGTGAGGGAGCCAACATCCATATGGGCTTCGAGCTTTCGTCCGTGCTCACGCAGGCAGGCCTCACTGTAGAACAGGTGCGCGCCGAGGCGATCGTGCAGACGCCGATGTCGCACTATGCCGTCGGGGCCATCGTCCGCGCAATGCTCCCTCGGATCATGCAACAGGGTGTCGCTACCGAAGAAGAAATCGACATCGAAACGCTCGACAAGCGTCTCATCGTAGAACGTGTGAATGCGAACGCAACATATATCGGTGACATGGTCTTCGGCGCGTGGGCACGAAAGCCTTATTAGGAAAATCAGCCTATTCAAGCGAAATCATCTTCAACCATCATAAGGAATGGATCATGCCAAAGGGTTACTGGATCGTGCGCGTCGACGTCACCGACCAAGAGCAATACAAGGCGTATTTGGCTGCGATTGTTGTGCCGCACAAGAAATATGGAGCGCGGATTCTGGTGCGTGGTGGTCGGTTCGAAAATCCCGAAGGCACGAGTCGTTCGCGCAATGGAGTGATTGAATTCCCGACCTATGAAGCGGCGCTTGCGTGTTATCAGTCGCCTGAATATCAACAAGCGATCAAACTGCGACAACCAGTGTCAACCATTGACGTCGTCATCATCGAAGGTTACGACGGCCCGCAGCCATCGTGAAATATAAGTCAAGCTCAGGAACGCCAACGCATGCTTTATCTGAATTTAGCCATTTGATTCGCTAAAACATATTATGACCCCCGATCAATACTGCGAACAACGTGCGGCCAAAAGTGGATCGAGCTTTTATTACAGCTTTCTGTTTTTGCCCGACGATCAGCGCCGCGCGATCACCGCGCTGTATGCGTTTTGCCGCGAGGTCGACGACATTGTCGACGAAGCGCGCGAAGTTTCCGTCGCGCGCACCAAACTGGCCTGGTGGCGCGACGAAATCGCGCGCGCCTACGACGGTGTGCCGCAACATCCGGTGGCGCGCGCGCTGGCTGAACACATTCCGCGCTTCAAGTTGCCGCGCGTACACCTGCTCGACATTATCGACGGCATGGCGATGGACCTCGATCACACCGGTTACGCGTCGTTCGATGAGCTGCGTGTGTATTGTCATCGCGTCGCGGGCGTGGTGGGAATTCTCGCCGTGCATATTTTTGGTTACGACGACCCGCGCACGTTGGAATACGCCGAACAACTTGGGCTCGCCTTTCAACTCACCAACATTATTCGCGACGTGCGTGAAGATGCGGCATTGCAACGCGTGTATCTGCCGCGTGACGAACTGGCGCGATTTAATGTCAAGATCGCTGACTTGCACGCGCAACACAGCAGCGATGACTTGATTGCGCTGCTGCGTTTTCAAACCCAACGGACACGCGATTGCTACCAACGCGCGTTCGCTGCATTGCCCGAGATAGACCGCTACAAACAGCGCAGCGGGTTAATCATGGCTGCGGTGTATTCGGCCACGCTCGACGCAATCGAACGCGATGGCTTTCACGTGCTGGAACAACGCACGCGTATACCGGGATGGCGTAAATTCTGGATCGCGTGGTCGACGGCGCGGCGCGAGAAGCGGCGGTATCTTTCAGGGCAGATGGCCGTGCGTTCGAAATGAACAATCCCTACGTTCAACAGATGCTCAAAATTACTGCTAATAGCCAAAACAACGCGTCCCTTCCCCCTGCAAGGGGGAAGGCC